>JANLQW010000013.1:0-11204 GCA_031368085.1 Novosphingobium sp.
CCGGTTGAGCACAACCTGGGCGACCGCGCGCTGGCCGGCGTCCGGTTCGGTGGCGGCTTCGTAATAAATCGCGGCGGTGAGGCAGTATTCCGCGCGGCTCCGGTCGGCTCCGCTGCTGTCGATGCGCATTGCGCGGGCTGCCGGGCCGGCCAGGGGATCGAGCAAGGTGATGGCTGGGTCGGCGTCGGAATGGATGCCCGCGGCAAAGCCGGCGGCCGGCGCCGCGGCTTCATCGTTTGCCGCCAGATAATAGAAGGCCGATCCTGGAAAGCTGTTACCAGCGGTCTCGAACGGCATAGGCGTGACGCTAATTGGCGATCTGTTGGCGTCGCCGATCAGGAAGGCAGGCATTACGCCGGGCGCGGCCAACGCCGGGACGGCAACCGCCGCCAGCAGCAGCGCCGCGCGGCGGCCGGCATGCGGGTGCCGCCGCCGAGCGGTAATCCCGCGCATCCGTTGCCGCGCCAGCCGCGCGCTGAAATCGCGCGGTTTCGGCTCGTAGGGAAGGGTTAAATCCTGTGTCACTCACCGTTCTCATCGCCGCGAGGGCTTCGCGCGTAACCTAGTCGCATCGGTTCCGCAGCCGGCAATTCCGCGGCGTGCCGAAGCGGCACATCACTACGCAATAGGGTGAATCGATTAAATATCGTGCTGCTTGCGTATCTACGGCGCCGCGCGTAACGGCGCAGGCACATCACGGGTTGTTCGCGCCAGACTTGTCCGGCGCGGGCCTAAGAGGGAAGCGGGTGCCCAACGCCGCCGCAAGGCGGACAGGAACTCCCGCGCTGCCCCCGCAACTGTGACCGGGGAGCCTGTCCTCATCATGCCACTGGTCCCACAACGGGCTGGGAAGGCGGGGGCGGGCGATGATCCGGTAGCCAGGAGACCTGCCCGAGATGGTCGTTCCGCGCCGGGCGGGGTGTACCGGAATGCAGCGAGGAATACGCAATGGTGCGTGATCCTCTCGCCATGAACGGCGTTCGTTCGTGACGGGAGTATTGCGTGTGAAATATGTGTTTTTAGCTGGGTGTTCATTGCTGGTCAGCGCTCCGGCGCTTGGACAAGTGATAGCCGGCACGGATGATCTGGCGGCTTGGGGCAGGGAAATCACCGTCGTCGCGACCGGCGCTGAAGTGCCGCTGTCGGACACTGGCCAGTCGATCAGCATAATCGATGCCGCCGAAATCGCCGCGATCCAGGGCCCCGACATCACCCGCATGCTTGAGCGCCTGCCGGGTGTAACTTTTACCCGCAACGGCGGGCTCGGCAGCTTCACCGGAGTGCGGGTGCGCGGTGCCGAGGCCGAGCAACTGCTGGTGCTGATCGACGGAGTGCGCGCCGCCGATGTCGCCTCACCAGCCGGCGGCTTCGACTTCGGAAATCTAGCGCCCGGCAGCATCGGCAAGATCGAGCTGCTGCGCGGCTCCAACAGCGTAGTCTGGGGCAGCCAGGCGGTCGGCGGGGTGCTTGCCGTGACGAGCCGCGAGTTCAACGGTATTGAGACCAGCGCCGAATATGGCACGCGTGACAGCTTTGCTGCGGACGCGGTAGCAGGCGTTGTCGGGGCACGCGGCAGCATCACGTTGAACGGCGGCTACACCAGCACGGACGGCATTTCCGCTGCTGCCGCTGGGACCGAACCCGATGGCTACCGCCAGTGGCGGATCGGCGGGCGGGGCCGGCTGGTGCTTATCGAGGGCCTAGCCGCTACCCTGACGGGCCGCTATGCCGACAGCCGGGTGGACTTCGACAGCTTCCTGTTCGTCGACGATCCCGAATTCCAGAAGACACGCGAAGCCTCGGGCCGCGCCGGGCTGGCCTACGGCAGCGGCGCGCTCCGCCTCAATGCCGGCTTCGCTATCAGCGACATCCGCCGCGCCTACTTCGATCCGACTTTCGGCAGTGATCCCAATTTTGAAACTCGCGGCCGCAACCAGCGCGCGGATTTTTCGGGTCATGCGCAGCTCCCGTCCCATTTCACGCTGGACTTCGGCGCGGATAGCGAGTGGTCGCGGTTTTCGACGACGTTCGACACCCAGAAAAAGGCGCGCCTGTCCAGCGGCCACGCCCTGCTCGGCTGGCATGGCGAGCAGCTGGACCTGTCCGGCGGATTGCGCATCGACGATCACAGCCGCTTCGGCAGCCAGTGGACCTTCGGCGCCAACGGCAGCTACCGCGTCGCCGGCGACTGGCGCATCCGCGCTTCCTACGGCGAGGGCTTCAAGGCGCCGACGCTGTTCCAGCTGTTCTCCGACTTCGGCAATGACGCGCTGGTGCCCGAGCGTAGCCGCAGTTTCGACATCGGCATCGAACGCGGCGAGCGCAACGGCGATCGTCATTTCGCCGTCACCGCCTTCCGCCGTGACAGCCGCGACCTGATCGACTTCATATCGTGCTTCGGCGTCACCACCGGCATCTGCGCCAACCGCCCGTTCGGCGCCTACGACAATATCGGTGAGGCCCGCGCCGAGGGTGTCGAAGTGGAAGCCGATGCGCGGCCAACCGGGCGCCTGTCGCTCCACGCCGCCTACTCCTATGTCAAGGCGGTCAACCGCTCCTCCGGCAGCGCCAACTCCGGGAATGACCTCGCCCGCCGCCCCCGCCATGCGCTCACCGTTTCGGCCGATTGGCTGACGCCCCTGCATGACCTGTCACTCGGCGCGGACCTCCGGGTGGTCGGCAGTAATTTCGATAACGCCGCCAACAGCGTCAAGCTTGATGGTTACGCACTGGTCACCTTGCGCGCCAGCTTACCTGTCACCGAGAACATTGAGCTGTTCGGCCGGGTCGAGAATCTTGTCGATAAGACGTACCAGACCGCTGCTGGCTATGGCACGCCAGGGCGTTCCGCCTATGCCGGGGTGAGGGCGCGATTTTGATTGCGCGGTCTCCCTGGAGCGGTCTGCCCCTGCTTTTCCTCGCCGCCTGCAGCCAACCTTCGGTCAGCACCGCCCGCCGTCAGCATCCCGCCATAATTTCGCTCAACCCTTGCAGCGACGCGGTGCTGGCCGAAGTCGCGGACCCCGGACAGATTCTCGCGCTGTCGCATTACAGCCGGGACCCGGCAGCAAGTTCAATGGACGTTGCACGGGCCAGGCAGTTCCGCGCGGTTTCCGGCAGTGTCGAGGAAATCCTCGCCTTACGGCCAGACATCGTGATTTCCGACGACTTCCTGCCGCCTTCGACTGCCGGCGCATTGCAGGCGCTCGCCATTCCGGTCGAGCGGCTGCCGATCGCCAATTCGATCGATGCGAGCAAGGCGCAGGTGATGCGCATCGCGGCGATTGCCGGTCATCCGGAACGCGGCCTTGCGCTGGTTGCCCGGATCGACGCCGCGCTCGCCCAAGCTGCTCCGCCGCCAGGCGCTGCGCCGATTGCGGCGGTGGTCTGGCAATCCGGCGGGATCGTTCCGGGCAATGCATCGCTGATCGGCGACCTGCTGCGCCGCACCGGCTTTCGCAGTCTCAGCGCCGCGCGGGGGCTGGGACAGGCCGATGTCCTGCCGCTCGAAGCGATGCTGGCTGATCCACCGCGGGTGATCCTCGCCGCCGGCAATGTGCTGGCGAGCGAGGACCGGCTGCTGACCCATCCGGCTTTGGCGGCGCTCACGGGCACGCGGCGCGAGCGGTTTGACCCGGCGCTACTGTGGTGCGGCGGGCCAACGATTATCCGGGCGGCGGCGCGGCTGGGTGAAATACGGGAGGCCGTTTGGCGAGGCCGTGTGGGTCCTTCGACAAGCTCAGGACGAGCGGGACTTGGGTTTAGACCCAAGCAAAGACTTGGCCTCAAACAAAGACCTGGCCTCAAACACAAAACTCCGCTCATGCTGAGCTTGTCGAAGCATCCGCGCAACCTTGGGCCAACAGCATGACCCGCCCTATCCCCCTGCTGCTGCTTGGCCTCGCCATAGCCCTCCCCCTGTCACTGCTAGCAGGCCGCGTATGGATCGATCCGTTCTATCCTCAAACTCAAAATGCCGCCGTCATCCTGCTGCAGCTCCGCCTGCCGCGCGCGATCCTCGCGCTCGCCGTCGGTGCCGGGCTGGGTGCGGCGGGGGCGGCGATGCAGGGCTATTTGCGCAACCCGCTCGCCGATCCCGGCCTGTTCGGCATCGCCCCCGGCGCGGCGCTGGGCGCGGTGCTCTCCCTGTTGCTCGGCGCGGCAAGCTTTTGGGCGCTACCCTCGTTCGCTCTGCTCGGCGCGGCCGGCGCGATGGCGCTGCTGGCGCTGATTGCCGGGCGAGAGGGCGGGGTTGCGCTGTTCACGCTGGCCGGGATGATGATCGCCAGCCTCGCCGGCGCATTGATGAGCCTGGCGATCAGCCTCTCGCCGACGCCCTTCGCGCTGAGCGAAATCGTCACCTGGCTGATGGGCGCGCTGGCCGACCGCAGCTGGCGCGAGGTGTGGATCGCCGCGCCGATGACGCTGGCCGGTCTGGCGCTCCTTCACCGTGCGGCAAGCGATCTCGATGCCCTGACGCTGGGCGAGCCGGCCGCCCATTCGCTGGGCGTCGAGCCGCGCCGCCTGCAGGGGCTGATGATCGCCGGCATCGGGCTGACCGTGGGCGCGGGGGTGGCGGTGGCCGGGATCATCGGCTTCGTCGGGCTGATCGTGCCGCATCTGGTGCGCCCCTTCACCGACCTGCGGCCGTCTTCGCTGCTAGGCCCAAGCGCCCTGGCAGGCGCCCTGCTGCTGCTGATCGCCGATTGCCTGTGCCGGATTTTGCCCCTGGCGGGAGGCGAGTTGCGGCTGGGCATCGCACTCAGCCTGGTGGGCGCGCCGTTCTTCCTGCATCTGCTGCTGCGGATGCGGCGAGGGCTGGTATGAACAAGCACCACGCGGATGGGGGAGAATTGGCTGCGCATAACCTCGCCCTTGCCGGCCGCCTCACCGCGATCACCGCCGCCCTGCGCCCCGGCGAAGTCACTGCCATCTGCGGCCCGAACGGGGCGGGCAAATCGACTCTGCTGGCCTGCCTCGCCGGATTACTCCAGGCTGGCTCCGGTACCGTCACTCTGGACGCAATGCCGCTCGCCAACCTAGCCCCACGCGCCCGTGCCCGCGCCATCGGCTACCTGCCGCAAAGCCCCGAAATCGCCTGGGACGTCAGCGTCGAGACGCTGGTATCGCTCGGCCGCATTCCCTGGCGCGGGGTGCCGCTGAGCCAGGACCAGCTGGCGATCGATGCGGCCATCGCCGCCATGGACCTCGAGCCGCTGCGCCACCGCCCGGTCTCGCGACTCTCGGGCGGCGAGCGGGCGCGAGCGCTGATGGCCCGCGTCCTCGCCACCGCCCCGCGCTGGCTGCTGGCGGACGAGCCGCTGGCCAACCTCGATCTGGCGCACTCCGCCCAGCTCATTGTCCGGCTGCGCCAACAGGCGGGGCAGGGCACCGGCGTGGTGCTGGTGCTCCACGATCTGGCCCAGGCGATGAACCATGCCGACCGGGTGCTGGTGCTGGCGGACGGCCGGCTGGTCGCCGGCGGACCGCCCGAGCTGGCGCTGTCGGAGGAGATGATCGCCCGCGTCTGGGCCGTCACCGCGCACTGGCTGGGCGAACCCGGCGCGCGGGCGCTGGCGGTGGGTCAGGGTGCCGGCTGGACACGGTTGACCCCGCCGCGCTAGGGCCTTGGCGCGAAGGGGTCGCAGCGTCAGACATCTGGTTTCTCTTGCCGCACTGGCGGCCATGCCTGCACCCGCGCTGGCTGGGGAGGAGCCCCCCGCCGCCGCCGCAGAGCGTTTCGCTGTCGGTGAGCGACCTGTTCGCCTTTGCCGACCGCGCGCGCGATGCCGGCGATTATGCCACGGCCGAGACCGCCTACCGCGCGCTGGCCGGCAATCCGGACATCGAACTGCGCAGCGAGGCGCGCTTCCGGCTCGCCATGATGCTGGCCGACCGGCAGGGCAAACACCGCGAGGCGGCGGTGGAATTCCGCCGCATCCTCGATGAAAAGCCCAAGGCGGCGCGGGTGCGGCTCGAACTGGCGCGGATGCAGGCGCTGCTCGGCAATCTCGGCGCGGCCAGCAGCGAATTTCGCGCCGCCGAAGCCAGCGGCCTGCCGCCCGAGGTCCAGCAGATGGTGCGCTTTTACGCCAATGCGCTGAGTGCCCGCAAACCTTTCGGCGGCAGCTTCGAGGTGGCGATCGCGCCGGACAGCAACATCAACCGCGCGACCAAATCGGACACGCTGGGCACGGTGCTCGGCGATTTCACCCTGGACCAGGACGCCAGGGCGCGCTCAGGCGTGGGCCTTGCCCTGCGCGGCCAAGCCTATGCCCGCGCGCCGCTTGGCCCAGCGAGCAACCTGCTGCTGCGCCTCTCGGGCAGCGCCGATATCTACCGCCAGTCACAGTTCGACGACTTCATCCTGGGGGTGCAGGCCGGCCCGGAATTCACTTGGGGCCGTGACAAGGTCGCGCTGTCCGCCGGGCCTTCGTGGCGCTGGTACGGCACCGATCCCTACAGTTTCAGCGTCAGCGGCAGCGCCAACTGGCAGCACCCTTTGGGCAAGCGCGGGCAGCTCCGCGTCGATGCCGGCGCTGGCCGCACCAACAACAAGCGCAATGACCGGCAGGACGCGACCCATTACTCGCTGACCGCCGGCGTCGATCGCGCCTTCTCCGCGCGCTTCGGCGGCGGCGTGCAGCTGAGCGGGGCCCGCGAAGTGGCGCGCGATCCCGGCTATTCGACCGCATCGGGCGGGGTGAGCGCCTATCTGTTCCGCGAACTGGGCAAGACTACGGCCGTGTTATCATTCGGCTACAGTCATCTCGAAGCCGACAGGGCCCTGTTTCTATTCAAACGCCGTATCGATGACCAGATGACCGCCAACATGTCCGCAACATTCCGCACGCTGCGGGTCGGTTCATTTGCACCCTTTGCAAGAGTTCGTTTCGAACGTAACTATTCGTCGGTAGGAATCTACGATTTCTCGCGAATCGCGGCCGAAGTGGGAATTACGTCGGCGTTTTGACAGGGGCGGATTACATGCGGGTATGGAACTTTGCGGCGCAGGCGTCGCTGCTGGCGCTTGGGCTGATGCTGGCTGGCTGCGGCGATGGCGGGGGCGTGGCCAACACGCCGGCGCCGCCACCGGCGCCGACTTACACCAAGATTGTCGACATGACCGGCAACCGGACCTTCCAGACCGCCGGGGTATCTTACAACACCCGTCCGACCGCCTTCAGCAATGGCGCGAGCAATACGCACGGCAGCGGTGTTACCGTGGCCTACACGGCGAATTCGGACAGCTACACGGTCACCGCCCCGGGAGGCGCGACGCAGACGTTCGGGCCGGCAGAATTGCAGACTCCTGGTATCCCCACCCCGGACTCACTGCAATATGTCAAGGTCAACGGCACGACGCGTGACCACTTGACCTTGATTGTGCCGAGCACGACCGGAGGGGTCCCACTCAGCTACACCGTTGTCGGGGGTTGGGGAACAACCGACACGAGCAACAACACCGGGACGTTCCGGATCGCCGTTGGCGGAGCGCCGACGGTGGCCAGCGACATGCCCAAGTCAGGCTCGGCCAGCTACACCGTCGGGGTCGGGGGAACGGCGGTAGTGGCGTTTGTCGGCCTCGGCAGCGGAGCAGTGTACAATTTGACCGGGAATTCGAGCGGCACGTTCTCGGCAAACTTTGCAAGCGGAGCGATCACCACGCAACTGAATCTGATAGGGGCCCCGCTTTTTCTGACCAGTCCGTTCCAGCCAACAACGAGCAATTTCGGCACATATGCGGGCTCGGGCTCACTAACGTCGGGTGGCCCCGGATTTTCTGGAACACTCAGCGGAACGTTCAATGGTGCTCCATCCCCAGGCATATTTGCCGGCCTGTTCCTCGGGCCGCAGGCGGTCGAGGTCGGTTTCGGCTATATGCTCAGCGGCACCGGTTTCAGTGCCGCGGGCGCGGTTGTCGGAATCAAGCAATAAATGGCGCAACCCGGGGAGCGGCGGACTTCGCGGACATTCCGCTCCCTCAACGCTGGACGCAAACTTTCTTCCGGCTCGCTTTGCAGGCCGCGACATCCGCTTTCCACTGGGTCAGCTTGACCTCATAGTCACTCGCCAGCCTCGCCTTTTCCGCTTCATAGGCCAGGTGCGCCTGAGCATTCTCGGCGCGCGCCTTGTCGGCTGCGGCGACCGCTTGCTGGTTGGCGACATTGGCCTCGAGCTGGAGCCGGGCGGTGTTGGCCTGCTGCTGGTTAGCTGCGACGCGGGCCGCCTCGTCCGAAAGTGCGGGCGCGGCAGTGATTGGCGGCACCTTGGCTTGTGGCACGGGGGCTTGCGGCTGGGCGCACAGGCTCGCGGGTACGGCAAAGGCGAAGGTCAGCGCAATTGTGCGAAATAGCCGGGTGTCGGGCATGGTCACGGTTTTCCTCAAGCGATGGCCGACAGCCTAGTGCGTTTGACTGACCGCAGGAACCCGGATGCTGACGGCTTTCCACATCCGCGCGATGCGGCGGCTCGCTGCCGTGCCGCCGGTGCCGATCACCGAACGGTCTGTCAGTTGTCGCAGGCGTCGCGATCGCCGGCGCGGCAGGCGGCAACCGCCCGGCGCCAGGCGGCCATCTTGCGCGTATAGTCCTGGCGGGCCTCGGCATAATCCGCCGCATCGCTGTGCGACACCGTGCCCTTGCCATTGCGATAGTTGCGCCAACCTTCGGCATAGCGCGCGTCGCGTTGGCGGACATGCGCGAGTTGTTCCTGGTTCAGGCGCCGTATGATCGCGCGATCACGCTCGATCGCCGCAGCGTTCATCGTCCGATCGTTGGGATCATCCGCCGCCGCCATTGCGGATAGCGTTGAAACCCCCAGCGCCAGCGCGCACAGGATCAGTCTTGCCCCCATCATCTCGCCTTCCCCTTACCTCGCGTGGGCCCATGGGCTAACCCGCAATAGGTTTCAAAAGCATTGCGATGAGCCGATGGATCACCAAGTTCGTCCGATCCTTACCGCGCGGCACCTTGATCGCCGCGAACAAATCTGGAACATGAATTCCCATGAGTCTGACCCACATCACCGTGCGCGGTGCGCGCGAGCATAACCTCAAGGGCTTCGACGTCTCGTTGCCGCGCGAGCAACTGATCGTCATCACCGGCCTGTCCGGCTCGGGCAAGTCGAGCCTGGCGTTCGACACCATCTATGCCGAGGGGCAGCGGCGCTATGTCGAGAGCCTTTCGGCCTATGCCCGCCAATTCCTCGAGATGATGCAGAAGCCCGATGTCGAGCATATCGACGGCCTCAGCCCGGCGATTGCGATCGAGCAGAAGACCACCAGCCGCAACCCGCGCTCCACCGTCGCCACGGTGACCGAGATTTACGACTATATGCGGTTGCTGTGGGCGCGCGTCGGCATACCCTATTCGCCCGCCACCGGCCTGCCGATCACCGCGCAGACCGTCAGCCAGATGGTCGACCGGGTGATGGCCCTGCCCGAAGGCACCCGCGCCTATCTGCTCGCCCCAGTGGTGCGGGGGAGGAAGGGCGAATACCGCAAGGAGCTCGCCGAATGGCAGCGGGCCGGTTACACAAGGGTGCGGATCGACGGGGAAATGGTGGAGATCGAGGACGCCCCGGCGCTCGACAAGAAGTTCAAGCATGACATCGAGGTCGTGGTCGACCGGATTGCGGTGCGGGCCAGAACTGCCGAACAGGAAGGCATCGAGACGCGACTTGCGGACAGTTTCGAACAGGCGCTCAAGCTGGCCGAGGGGCTGGCCTATGTCGACCTGGCGGATGGGACGGTGGCGGAGCTGATGGGTGACACGTCCCCCTCCCGCGAGCGGGAGGGGGGAATGAAGAATGCTGCCCTGCCGCCGGGCCGCATCGTCTTCTCCGAAAAATTCGCCTGCCCGGTCTCGGGCTTCACGCTGGAGGCCATCGAGCCCCGCCTGTTCTCGTTTAATGCCCCCCAGGGCGCCTGCCCGGCCTGCGATGGCCTGGGCGAGAAACTGCTGTTCGATCCGCAACTGGTGGTGCCGAACGAGGCGCTCAGCCTCAAGCAGGGCGCGGTGGTTCCCTGGGCGAAGAGCAACCCGCCGAGCCCCTATTACATGCAGGTGCTCGGCAGCCTCGCCAAGGAATTCGGCTTCAGCCTGACCACGCCTTGGGCGGACCTGTCCGGCGAGGTCCACCTGGTCATCCTCCACGGCACCGGCGGCAAAAAGGTGCCGCTGACCTTCATCGACGGGCGCAAGAGCTACACGGTGGACAAGGCGTTCGAGGGCGTCATCGGCAATCTCAACCGCCGCCTGCTGCAGACCGAGAGCGCCTGGATGCGCGAAGAACTGGGCAAGTACCAGACCGCCCAGCCCTGCGAGACCTGCGCCGGCAAGCGGCTGAAACCCGAGGCGCTCAGCGTCAAGGTGGCGATGCAGGACATCTCGTCGGTCACCCGGCTTTCGGTGTCCGACGCGCTCGCCTGGTTTTCCACGCTCGACGCGCAATTTACCGCACAGCAAAGCCAGATCGCCCGGGCCATTCTCAAGGAGATCGTCGAACGGCTCGGCTTCCTCAACAATGTCGGCCTCGATTATCTGAACCTCGACCGCACGTCAGGCACCCTCTCGGGCGGCGAAAGCCAGCGCATCCGGCTTGCCAGCCAGATCGGCTCGGGCCTCTCCGGTGTGCTCTACGTCCTCGACGAGCCCAGCATCGGCCTCCACCAGCGCGATAACGACCGGCTGCTGGAAACCCTCAAACGCCTGCGCGACCTCGGCAATACCGTGATCGTCGTCGAGCATGACGAGGACGCAATCCGCCACGCCGACCACATCCTCGACCTTGGCCCCGGCGCCGGGGTGCATGGCGGCGAGATCGTCGCGCAGGGCACGCTGGCCGACATCCTCGCCTGCCAGGATAGCCTCACCGCCCAGTATCTCACCGGCGCGCGGCGGATCGAAGTGCCGGCGCGCCGCCGCAAGGGCAATGGCCACCGCATCGTCGTCAAGGGCGCGCGGGCCAATAATTTGCGTGACGTTACCGCCTCGATCCCGCTCGGCACCTTCACCTGCGTCACCGGCCTGTCGGGCAGCGGCAAGTCGAGCCTGATCCTAGACACGCTCTACGCCGGCGCCGCCCGGGCGCTTAACGGCGCCCGCATCATCGCCGGGCCGCACGACAAGATCACTGGCCTCGAATATTGCGACAAGGTGATCGAGATCGACCAGTCGCCGATCGGCCGTACCCCGCGCTCC
>JANLQW010000029.1:0-3231 GCA_031368085.1 Novosphingobium sp.
GCGCTATCCGGTGAAGCCCGCCAAGAGCGTCAAACCCGAACGCCAGGGCCGCGCCTTCTGGATCGAGCGCGGCGGCGCGGTGTGGCTGGTGCAGCGGCCGGGCCGGGGCATGCTCGGCGGCATGCGCGCGCTTCCCGATGACGGCTGGAGCGCGCGCACCGATGGCTCGGGCGAGCCGCCGCTGGCTGGACCATGGCGCGCCGGCGGCGTCGTTCAGCACGGCTTCACCCATTTTGCGCTGCAGATGCAGTTGGCGCTGTATTCGGGCGGCGATTGCGATAGGCTAACGGCAGGCGAGAGCGGCGCACCGGGCGAATGGTGGCCGCTATCGAGGCTGGCAGAGGCGGGTCTGCCGACGCTGTTCGCCAAGGCGGCGCGGCTGGCACAGGCTGAGCTGCGGGGAGATGCGTGATGGTGAGGGTTTGGCAATCACTGCAATCGGGTTATTCCCGTCGCTCGCTGATCCGCGGCGCCGCCGTGCTTGGCGCGGGCCTCGCCTTGGGTGTCCGCCCGGTTTGCGCGGCCAGCAGTTCGGGCATGGAGGCCGGCTGGCCCAAGGTCACCGCGCTGCTCGAACGCTATGTCACCGAGCGCAAGCTTGCCGGCGCGCTCGCCGCCTTCGGCTGGGGCGATGGTCCGATGGGCCGGATCGTGCGCGGCACCGAGGGCTTCGACGATAGCGACGAAGTCGGCTCCGACAGCCTGTTTCGGGTCTATTCGATGACCAAGCCGATCACCGGCATGGCGGCGATGATGCTGATCGACGAAGGCAAGCTCGGGCTCGACAGCAAGCTTGCCGATCATGCACCTGAATTTACGGAGATGCGGGTTGCACTCGATCCGGCCAATGGGCTGGAATCGCGCCCCGCCACGACCGCAATCACCATTCGCCACCTGCTCACCCATACGTCCGGGCTCGGCTATGCCGGGATCACCCGCAACAAGGTGGGTGAGGAGCTGTTGCGCCTAGGAGTGTCACCGGCTTCAGTCACTCGCCTTGCCATCCCGGGCCTGAGTTCGCCAGTGCCGACGCCCGGGCCAGACGAATTCCTGCGCCGCGCTGCCTCGGTGCCGTTGCAGGCCGAACCAGGTACGAAATGGCTTTATTCGATGGGCCTCGATATTCTCGGCCTCGTTATTCAGCGCTGTTCCGGGGCGGGGAGTTTTGGTGAATTTCTGCAAGATCGCATCTTTGCGCCGGCAGGCATGACCAGTAGTTTTTTTCAGGTGCCGCATTCGGAAACAGGGCGGCTCACGACCAATTACGCGGTGCTGGCGGGTATCCCCGTGCCGATCGACCGCCCGTCCGATTCGGTCTTCTTGGATCACGAGCCCTTCGCCTTTGGCGGGGCCGGTCTGGTAAGCACGCCGTCCGATTACGACCGCTTCCTGCAGGTGCTGGTCGGCAAGGGCACAGTCGGCGGCAAGCGGGTGATGAGCGAACGGGCGGTCGCGCTTGGCATCTCCAACCTGCTGCCACCCGGAATCGATACACGTGGCACGATAGCGGAGGGCAGCGGCTTCGGCGCGGGCGGCATGGTTGGTCTCGGCCCGGATGCGGGTACCTTCGGCTGGGGCGGTGCGGCGGGAACGGTCGCTTTTGTCGATACTCGCATTGGCCTGCGCGGCGGGCTCTACGTCCAGTTCATGCCCGAGACGACATGGCCGATTCGCAATGAATTTCTGACAGCGGCGCGCGAAGACGCGCTGGGGAGAGTGCACCTGTGACCATTAACACCATTGCCTTCGCCGGATCCCGGCTCGACCGGGCGGACCATATCCGCCAGAGCCCGGATGCCCTTGCTAAGCTGATGACCCGCCAAGCAAGGCTGCTGCGGCTCGACGGGCTCGATCCGGTGATTACTGACGACAATTGCCTGAGCTGGGGCTCGCTGGCGGAAGCCGACCCGGAAGCCGACCTGGTGTTCCTCGGGCTTAGCGGCGACCACGGCTGCTTCGTCGCAGTACCCCCAAGCCAACATGGCAGCACCGCTCCGGCCAATCCTCGCCTGTGGCAGGCAATGGCGACATTGAGCGCGGAGGAACTCGCCACCTATGGCGGCGCGCGCAGCGTCGTCGACTGGCACGCCCGGCACCGCTTCTGCGCCCGCTGCGGCAGCCCAACCAGCCTCGCCAAGGGCGGCTGGCAGAGGAACTGCATAAACGATCATTGCCGCGCCGAGCATTTTCCCCGGGTCGATCCGGTGACGATCATGCTGGTCGAGCACGTCAACGACTCTGGGGGAAATATCCTGCTTGGCCGTCAGCCGCGCTTTCCGGCAGGCAGCTACTCAGCGCTGGCCGGTTTCGTCGAGCCGGGCGAGACCATCGAAGAGGCGGTGGCGCGCGAAGTATTCGAGGAAGCCGGGGTTCGGGCGCGCGATGTCTCCTATGTGATGAGCCAGCCCTGGCCGTTTCCGTCCTCGCTGATGATCGGTTGCCACGCATTCGCCGATGATCCGAGAATCGTGGTCGATACCAACGAACTGGAAGACGCCCGCTGGTTCACCCGCGCCGAGGTCGAGGACGCGGTCGCGGCAGCGCGCGATGGCGGCCAGGGCACTGCCTTCAGCGCTCCGCCGCGCACCGCCGTGGCGCATCACCTGTTGCGCTGGTGGGTGGAGCGGGGGTGACAGGTGTTACACCCTGTCACCCTGGGAGGTTCAACGTAACCTACTATAAAATAGCCGCTATGGCTCGCAAGGTGACAGGTGACGTGTTTTGCGCGGGCTGAGGATTTTGGGTCGAAAGGCATGGCGCGCAGTATGGTAGCCCAAGGGGGTGTAGGAAATTGTTTTGGCTGTTACCGACGACATTCCAGCCGATCCATCCACCTTCGTCACTGGCTAATAGCGGACGTTGGTTTGACCACTTCGGTAGCCCATTGACGAATCTAAACTCGGCAAGATAAATGAGATTGGTCAAGCCGAGAGCTGATCGTCCGGTGTTGGCCGACTGCTCATAGCTGATCGTGTGTAGCGCATGCGACCCAACGATGGTAAACCATGGTGCATCTTGGGGTCGCATCGGTAATCTGCAACAAGTGCCGCGCAGCAATTCTGTCGGCTTGGGGGATTTACAATGGGCGATCCGATCCGTTCCACAATTCGCATTTCATTGATCCTAGCGGCGACGTTTGGCATGACGACGCCGGCCTGGACGCAGTCGATCGGTGACATAATTCCCGACAGCTACATTTGCGTCTTCAAGCCTGGTCCAGTGAGCGTCAGC
>JANLQW010000211.1:0-19871 GCA_031368085.1 Novosphingobium sp.
AGCAAGCCGATCCCCCACATCCGCGATGAGCCAACGGTGAAGCGCACGGATTCCGAACTTGGCCCGGTCGCCGCGAAGGACGTATCGGCGAGGCGCATGCCGGCTTGCGTCTCCGCTTCGGGTAAAGCCCCCGAATGGAAGCGCAAATTGGCCCATTCTGGCATGAGGTGATCGACCAGAAGCTCACCGTCCGGCAGCTTCCATTCCGCAATGTAAAAGGTTGTCAGATATCGGCGCAATTCCAATGGCGGCAAATAAAACCGGATCTGAACTTCGCAGGATGGTGACACCTTGATGACCGCGCCTGCACCCTTGCTGACCATACTTGCCCCATTGCCGACATCCTGACTGGAAATCGGACGCGCTTGAGGTAAGTCAGGCAACGCAATTATGCAAGGACGCGACAGTAAACGGCCGGGAGTTCGATCCGGGACGGATGTACTTGCCAGCCACTACTTGCCGGTATTACGGACTGATGTCAGGCTAGCGCCTGCTTCGCCTGCGCGATGACCGCCGTAAAAATTCCGGCCTCATTCATGGCGAGATCGGCCATCACCTTGCGGTCGAGCGTGATGCCCGCCAGCTTTGTGCCGTGGATGAACTGCGAATAGGTCAGGCCTTCGATGCGGACCGCGGCGTTAATCCGCTGAATCCACAACGCGCGGAAGCTGCGCTTCTTTACCTTGCGGTCGCGGTAGGCGTACTGGCCAGCTTTCTCCACCGCCTGACGGGCGACGCGAATCGTGTTCTTGCGGCGGCCGCGGTAGCCCTTGGCTTGGTCGAGAATGCGTTTGTGCTTGGCGCGTGTGGTTACGCCGCGTTTGATACGGGTCATGGCTTAAGTACTCCTTAGTTCAGCCCGTAGGGCGCCCACTTTTTAATCACCTTTGCATCCGCATCGGAGATCACGTCGGTGCCGCGGTTCTGGCGGATGTACTTGGCATTGTGGCTCATAAGCCGGTGGCGTTTGCCAACCACCCCATGTTTCACCTTGCCAGTGGCCGTGAGCTTGAAGCGCTTCTTGACGCCGCTCTTGGTCTTGAGTTTGGGCATTTCGGTCTCCTTGTAATGCGACGCGTCCGGCCAGCCCTGGCAGCCCTTGATAGCCAGGCGGACCCAAGAATCCTCGCAAATAAAGATTCTTCACGTGTCTGCGAAGGGCGGGCCTTTAGGGGCGGCTGCAACGAATGGCAAGGCTGCTCAGAACGCCCGGTGGTGCATCACCACGCGCAGCGTCAGCACGATAATGCGAATATCGCGCCAGATCGTCCAGCCTTCGAGATATTCCAGGTCGGCCCGGAGCCGGTCGGTGAGATCGGCTTCCTGCTCGGTTGCCCCACGCAAGCCCCTGATTTGCGCAAGGCCGCTGAGCCCGGGTCTTAGCGAATGTCGCTGCCAATACCGGGTATCGACTTCCCAGAAGTGCTTGTCGCCAGCTTGAGAGCCGACCGCGTGCGGCCGCGGACCGACGAGGCTCATGTCGCCGCGCAGCACATTGATCAGCTGCGGCAGCTCATCCAAACTGGTGCGGCGGATGAAGTTGCCGACTCGCGTGACCCGCGCGTCTTCTCGCGCCGCCGAAATCGCTCCATCACCATCGGCCGAAGCGGCGGCCATGCTGCGAAACTTGTAAATATTGAAGAACCGGTTGCCGCGACCCATGCGCTCCTGGACGAACAGGATAGGCCGGCCGTCTTCGATCAGGATCGCAAGGGCAATCACCAGCAGCACCGGCGAAAGCATTAGCAGGCCGCCCCCGGCCAGGCTTATATCCAGCAATCGCTTGATTGCCCGCGCCCGCAGCCCGAGCGGCCCGATCGAAACCAATAGCCAGCCTCTCCCGCCATCTACCCGCGCGCCCTGGGCCCCCAGTTCGACCACTGCATCATCGAGCACTTCGCCGGCAATATTCGCCCCCTTGAAGATCATCGCCCAAGCACCGCGACGTTCCGGCGGGCAACTCACCACCACGCGATCGATATTGCGAAGAACGATCCCAATGCGATCGAGCGCTTTCGGATCGCCAAGGTCCGGCACCAGCCCGAGTTCGCGAGATGACACGTAAATCGCGGAGGGCATGTCAACCGGCGGACCACCATCGTCTATCACCAACTGGTTGATGACGGTGGCCCCGCATCGCCAGACCACAAAACGGCGCATCTGCGAGCGTATAAGTAACACGAGCGCTGCGGTGAGCAAAAACCCGGCCGTAAACGCGAACCTTGAAAATTCCGCGCTGGATTTGGTGTAAAAGCCGATGAACACCAGCACTGCGGCAGCGATCGTCAGGGCCAGACAGACCCGTAGCACGCCGATCCAGTACTGCATCAGCACATCCATGGCGTAGCTGCCATTATACAGTGCGAGTGTCAGTAAGACGGGCAGCATAAGCTGCGCCTGGATGAGTGCATCAGCCGCCCCCTGCGGGCCGAGATAAAGATATCCGGCGATTGCGAAACCAGCCAGGATCGCAACGATGTCGCCAAGCATCAACGCAAGATAGCTTTGCAATCGTCTCCGCTCGAGCGCGGGGGCGATAGGCGCGGCCAGCGGCGAAGCGCGCAGATTATGCAATCGATCGGGCAGCAAAGGTGCGTTCATGGCGCGGGAGTTTTGACCGCCGGGTTTGCATCATTCAAGACCCTCAGCTTGCCCACAACAACAGATTCGCCCATCGCTTGTGGGACAAGGCAAAGGCGCCCTCCATTCTGAAACTAAACCGCCCGTATCAAGAAATCGGCACCTTACGCAATGGCGACACCCTCTGGCTCGCAGAACCGTTGCCACTTTATCGCTTAGCTGTGCCGCGCTGCCGCCCGGCCGATTTCGGCGAGGCCTTGTGCCAGCAGCAGTTCGGCCGTCTGGCTGTTTGTCAGCAGGCTGGCGTGAAGCCCGGCAAGGCGTTCAACCAGTCGTTCGAGCCGCCTGCCCCGCCACTTCGAAAGCTGCGCGGCGATGTCGCGCTTGTCTTTCCAGAAAATGCGCCGCGCACCGGCTTCGGCTTCGACCAGGCGGCCAACATCGCCGCGCGAACCGAGCTTTGCCGCCAGCTGCCCGAGCTGCGCGGCGCGGCGCTCCAGCGCCAGCAGCAACCCGACCGGACTGAGGCCGAGTTCGCGCATGCGCCTGAGCTCTCCCGGGATGCGCCGGATCTCGCCGCTCAGCACAGTGTTGACCAGCGAGCCGAACCCGTCTTCCTCGGTACGCGCGCCAATGGCGTCCAGCGCGGCTGTATCGGCATCGCGCGGCGTTTCTGGCGCGGCATCGAGATAGAGCGCGAGTTTGGCGACTTCGGAGCGGGCCAGGCGCGTATCGAGTCCCGACGCCCGGGCGATCCGTTCGGGCAGCTCGCGCGACAGCCGCAGGCCGGCGGCATCGGCGAAGCCCCGGACCGCCGAGGTGACGGCGCTCAGATCGGGCGGATGGAACATCGCGACCAGCGCATCGGGCCGGCCCTCCAGCAGCTTGGCGGTGCGCGATTTGTCGGTCGCCCCGCTGGCGACGATCAGCACCGGGCACGGCTCGGCGTTTCCCGCCATTGGCCCGCCGAGCAGAATCTCCACCGCATCGTACAGTTCGTCGCCCTGCGTGCGCACGACGATGTGGCGGGTGCCGCCGAACAACGAGGTTGAGCGCGCTTCGTCGCCGAGCCGAACAGGATCGCGTTTCAACTCGGCCCCCGAAAGTTCAAGCCGCTCGCCGCCGCTATCGATCAGCGCCTCGATCCGCGCTGCGGCGTCATGGGCGCCGGCTTCGTCCGGGCCGCAGAAGAAGAACACCCGGGCGGCCGCTGCCGCGCGCGCGGCGACGCTGGCGAAATCCCGCTGCGTCGCCTTCATTGGCCCCGGCGCAATTGCAGCGCGACCGCCGTGACGATCCGGTCGGCGACATCGCGCGACAGATTCTCCAGCGCTGTGTTTTCCGCTGCTATCGTCGCATATTCTGAACTGACGACATCGATGCCCGCGTCCGAACCGGCGGTTGCGTCGAGCACGATTGCGCCGCTGGCCAGATCGACCAGCTGGTAGCGCGCGCGCAAGGTCCGGCGCTCGCGGCCGATCGTGTCGTCGGAAAGCAGCCCGAGCCCTTCAAGCTTGTCATCGAGCCGGACATCGAGCCGGTAGCGCGCGGCGCCACCCGAGGAATTCCCGGCGTAGAACCGGTCGGTCAGCGCATTGCGCATCAGCCAGCCGGCCTTGCCCTCGATCGGGGGAACGTCGATCGCCGCCAGCCCGCTGGCGACCACGCCGCTGCCGCCGCCGGCGTAGAGCGGCTGGAGGCCGCAGCCAGCTGTCATTACGAGCGCCGGCAGCAGGGCGAGCGCGCGCTTCATGCGACGATATTGACCAGCCGGTCGGGCACGACAATCACCTTCCTGACGGCAGCGCCGTTCAGCGCACGCTGCACCTTGTCGCTCGCCAGGGCAAGCGCCTCCAGCTCGGCCTGCGGCGTCCCCTTGGCGACGGTCAGCGTATGGCGCAGCTTGCCCATGACCTGGATAGCGATGGTGACTTCGTCCTCGACCAGCAGCGCCGGATCGACCGGCGGCCAAGCGGCTTCGGCGATCAGGCCTTCGCCGATGCTGGCCCACGCCTCTTCAGCGAGGTGCGGCATCATCGGCGCGGCCAGCAGCAGCAGCGTGCGGATTGCCGCAGAGCGGCTTGCCGAGGGCGCAGCCTTGTCGATGGCGCTGGCAAGCTCGTAGATACGCGCCACGGCTTTGTTGAACGAAAGCGCTTCGATGTCTTCGGCGACCGCCGCGACCGTCTGGTCACGCTTGCGGTCGAGCGGCTTGTCCTCGCCGATCAATGCCGCATCGAATTGGCCGAAAATTCGCCACAGCCGCTGGACGAAACGCGCACAGCCTTCGATGCCGGCGTCGGACCACGGCAGGTCGCGCTCGGGCGGGCTGTCGGACAGCATGAACCAGCGCAGGGCGTCGGCACCGTGGCGGGCGACGATCAAATCGGGATCGACGACGTTCTTCTTGGACTTCGACATCTTGATGACCCGGCCAATTTCGACTTCCTCACCGGTTGAGATTTCGAAAGCCCTTCCGCCTTCCTTTTTAACTTCGTTAGGTGATAGGAAACGCCTGATCGTCGCCTCAGCCTTGTCCCCCAGCGTGAGGCCTTCGTCCAAACCAAACGTCCGCCCTGAGCTTGTCGAAGGGCTGTTCTTTCCTTCTGGCAACGCCGATGAAAAGGACAGTCCTTCGACTTCGCTCAGGACAGACGGGTTTTTTGTGACGGGTGAATGCTTCTCTCCATTGCTATAAGTCTCATGCGTCACCATCCCCTGCGTGAACAGGCTGGCGAACGGTTCCTTGACCGCGATCTTGCCGATCCGCTCGAGCGCCCGTGTCCAGAACCGGGCATAGAGCAGGTGCAGGATCGCATGCTCGATCCCGCCGATATATTGCTCGACCGGCAGCCATTTGGCGATGGCCTCCGGATCGAACGGCCGGTCCCCCGGCTGGCTGGCGAAGCGCAGGAAATACCACGAGCTGTCGACGAACGTATCGAGCGTATCGGTCTCGCGGATCGAGGGCTGGCCGCAGGTGGGGCAATCGACATGCTTCCATGCCGTGTGCCGCTCCAGCGGGTTGCCGGGCGTTTTGAAGTCGACATCCTCGGGCAGCACCACCGGCAGCTGCTCCTTCGGAACCGGCACCACGCCGCAGGTTTGGCAATGAATGAACGGGATCGGCGTGCCCCAATAGCGCTGGCGCGAGACGCCCCAGTCGCGCAGCCGCCACACGGTTTTACCCTCGCCCCAGCCTTCTGCTTCGGCCCGTGCGATCACGGCGGCCTGACCAGCTCTGACACTCATGCCGTCGATGAAATCCGAATTAACGCAAACGCCATCTCCCGATTCGGCCTCGCCGGCAAACGGCCTGTCCGCATCGGCGGTGCTGGCCGCGACGACGCGCAGGATCGGCAGGCCGTATTTGCTGGCGAACTCGAAGTCGCGCTGGTCGTGGCCGGGAACCGCCATGATCGCCCCGGTTCCGTATTCCATCAGCACGAAATTGGCGATGTAGACGGGCAGTTCCACGCCCGGCTGCAGCGGGTGTGCAACTCTCAGTCCGGTGTCGAACCCCAGCTTTTCGGCGGTTTCGCGTTCCGCCGCTGTTGTCCCGCCGGCCCGGCACAGCGCGATGAAGGCTTCTGCCTCGACCGAGGTCGCGGCAACCGCACGCGCGATCGGATGCTCGGCGGCGACCGCCACGAAACTCGCGCCGAAGATTGTGTCGGGCCGGGTGGTGTAGACTTCGACTGCTTCGTCGAAATTCACGCCCTTGAAGCGAAACTGCAGTCCCTGGCTTTTGCCGATCCAGTTCTCCTGCATCAGCCGCACCTTCTCGGGCCAGCCATCCAGCGCGCCCAGCCCGTCAAGCAGTTCATCCGCGAAATCGGTGATCTTCAGGAACCACTGCCAAAGTTTGCGCTTCTCCACCAGCGCGCCCGAGCGCCAGCCGCGCCCGTCGATCACCTGCTCGTTGGCCAGCACGGTCATGTCGACCGGGTCCCAGTTGACCGCGCTTTCCTTGCGGTAGACCAGCCCGGCATCATAGAGCTCGAGGAACAGCGCCTGTTCGTGGCCGTAGTAATCGGGATCGCAGGTGGCGAGCTCGCGGCTCCAGTCGAGCGCAAAGCCGAGGCGCTTCAATTGTGCCTTCATGTTGGCGATGTTGTCGCGCGTCCAGCCGCCGGGGTGAACGCCCTTTTCCATCGCCGCATTCTCGGCCGGCATGCCGAAGGCGTCCCAGCCCATCGGGTGGAGCACTTCGAACCCGCGCATCCGTTTGTAGCGGGCGAGCACATCGCCCATCGTGTAATTGCGGACATGGCCGATGTGAATGCGCCCCGACGGATAGGGGAACATCTCCAGCACATAGCTGCGCGGTTTAGGACTGGCATCGTCGGCGCGGAAACATTGCCGCTCGTCCCAGACGCGCTGCCAGCGCCCGTCAGCCGCTGACGGATCGAACCGCTTGTCCATCTATGCTTGCCCGGCTGGCAGGGTCAGCCGCCGACGGCACCGCGCCGCAGATCGCGCGCCTTGGTCAGGATGATATCCTCAAGCCGCTGCACCGTCGCCGCCTGGACCGGGGCATCGACCCAGCCGCCGCTCTGCGCCACTTGGCGGCTGGCGCCGATACGCAGGGCATCGGCCCGCAAATCGCGGTCAAGAATGGTGACAGTCACCTTCACCCGCTCTCCCGGATCCTTGGGATTGGCGTACCAGTCAGTGACAATCACGCCGCCGGCGCTATCGGTCTGAAGCAGCGGCATGAACGACAGCGCATCGAGGCTGGCGCGCCAGAGATAGGCGTTGACGCCGATGGAGGTCACGTTCGAGGCGGCAAGATCGATCTTGCCTTCGCGGCGGGAACCGCACCCGGCGATGGCAAGGGCCAGCATCAAGGCCAGTCCGGCCTTGACCGGCAGGCGGTGGGTTGCGCGGCCAATCTGGAAGGTGCCAGTCATGATTTTATCCGGTTCCTGTCGTCGAATGCGCACATCGCAGGGGCGGGAGCGCGGCTGAGTGTCTCTATAGCTGCCACAGCACCTGCGGCAAGAGGCGCGAAAACTTCGCGGCCAGTGGCGGTCCAGGCGGTGAATATCTGCTGAATGTGCGATAACGGACCGTGGGGCCGCCATGGCACGAATTACCGTTCCGGCGCTGACCAGCATCTGTTAAGGTGGAGCCGGCAAAGGGATTCGCCTGATCTGCAGACCGGTGGAAGACCTTCGGTTACATGGGATTTTAAGGGCACGTCATGGTGAGCAACGGCAAAAGCGGCAAGAAGACCGGGATCGGGCCTGGCCTCTTACTCGGGGCGACGGTGGTGTTTTTGGCGCTTCCCAGTGCCGTCCTGGCGTTTTCCAGCCGTTTCGAGGCAAAGCCTGTCCACGCATCGACCGGCGATCTGCAAACGGTGCAGGCGTCCCGGCTCGCCGCGCGCCTGGCCCCGGCCCTTCCCGTGCGTTCGCTTGGCAAAGGCCAGATGTTTCAATTCACGCCTGCGGGCAACGCCAATCGGCCGGACCGCTCGGTGACGGTCGCGGTCCGGGTCGATCCGCAGACTGCGCGGGCCATCACGGTGCGCGCCGCCTCGATCGGCCCCGCTCCCGCTCCCAGCGCGACGCCTCTTCAGATCGCGCCGACCGCCTTCAGCCTGGGCGTGTCCCGCGGCTATCAGAGTTTTGCCCAAAATCTTGTGACGCCAAGCGAAACCAAGAAAAGCGAACCGGTCGATCTAGTCAACATCAAGGGTTTAACCGCAACAGATGAGGGTAGCACGCGCTTCAATCCCAAGACTCTGCTCGATCAGAAGCAGGCGCCCGGCCGCGCGCCGCGCACCTTTGCCGACAGCGCGGAGGTGGTCGATCTTGGGGGCGCCTACAGCCTCACCCGCAATTTCGACGTGACCGCCGGCGTCCGCTATTCGCAGGAGCGGGACCGTCTGAGCCCGCTGACCGACGGCAAGAAGGACAGCCAGGCGGTCTATCTCGGTACGCAATTCCGCTTCTGACGACTCGATTTCACCGACGGGTTCGTTCCGCACACCATTGTCGTACTTTGCTGCCAATTTGGGCATAAACTTGGGGAAAGGAACCGCCAATGGCGCGTGTTGCTATCGTTACCGGAGGGACCAGAGGCATTGGCGAAGCGATTTGCCGGGCGCTCAAGGACCGTGGCTTTCGCGTCGCCGCCAATTACGGCGGCAATGAGGTGCGCGCCCGGGCATTTTCGGAAGAGAGCGGCATTCCCTCCTATCGCTGGGATGTGGGCGACCATCAGAGCTGCATCGAAGGCTGCGCCCGTGTTGCTGACGAAGTCGGACCCATCGACGTGCTGGTCAACAACGCCGGCATCACCCGCGACGGGGTGCTTCACAAGATGACCTTCGATGACTGGAACGAGGTGATGCGAATCAACCTCGGCGGCTGCTTCAACATGGCCAAGGCGACCTTTCCCGGAATGCGCGAGCGCGGCTGGGGCCGGATTATCAACATCGGATCGATCAACGGCCAATCCGGGCAATACGGCCAGGTCAATTACGCCGCCGCAAAGTCAGGCATCCATGGCTTCACCAAGGCGCTGGCACAGGAAGGCGCGAAATCCGGCGTCACGGTCAACGCCATTGCGCCTGGATATGTCGATACCGACATGGTCGCAGCGGTGCCCCCGCCCGTGCTGGAAAAGATCGTCGCCAAGATACCGGTGGGACGGCTGGCGCAAGCGAGCGAGATTGCCCGCGGGGTTGCCTTCCTGGCGTCTGACAATGCCAGCTTCATCACCGGATCGACCCTGTCGATCAACGGCGGGCAGCATATGTATTGAGGCGGGTATCATGTATGAGTTGCATTGCAGGCTCCACTCGGGCTGATCCCGCCAACGCCCGCGTGCAACATTGGCCATCCTCATGACCACTCCCTACCACCCGCCGCTCAAGCGCTCGGTAGAGATCGCCGGGCACAAGACCTCGATCAGCCTCGAGCCGCTGTTCTGGGAAATGCTGAAGACGGCAGCCCAGTCCGAGCATTTGCCGATCAATGCGCTGGTGGCCCGGATCGATGCTGAACGCATCGGTGCCGACACCCCGCCCGGCCTCGGCAGCGCGATCCGCTTGTGGCTGGTGGCCTGGCTCGCCGCGCGCCTATAGGCTGCCGAGAGCCACCCCGGCCAGTGCCGCCAGCCCCAGCACCGCGATGACCCCGCGTTTTAGGCCGAACAGTAGCAGGACCGAACCCGCCGCGATGACCGCCGCCCGCCAGTCGAGGCTGGTCACATCGGGCAGGCCGAACACCTCCGCCTCCGGCCGGCGGAACAGCACATGCACCGCAAACCACAGCGCGAGATGGGCGATCACGCCGACAATCGCCGCAGTGATTGCCGCCAGCGCCGATTGCAGTGCTTTGGCTTGCTCCAGCCGTTCCATCCACGGCGCGCAGGCAAAGATCCACAGGAAGCAGGGCGCGAAGGTCACCCAGGTCGTCAGCCCGGCACCGAGCAGGCCGGCACCAAGCGGCGAAAACGGCGCAGGATCGCGCCAAGCCGCCAGGAACCCGACGAATTGCGTCACCATGATCAGCGGGCCCGGCGTCGTCTCCGCCAGCCCCAGCCCGTCGGCCATCTCGCCCGCCGACAGCCAGTGGTAATGCTCGACCGCCGCCTGCGCCATGTAGGACAGCACGGCATAGGCACCGCCGAAGGTAACGACCGCGAGCCGCGAGAAAAACGCGCCGACGTCCCACAGCGCATGGTCGGTGCCCAGCGTCGCGGCGATCAGCGCCATCGGTGTGAGCCAGATCACCAGCCAGACCGCAACCGTAGCCAGCGTGCCGCTTGCCAACTTCCCGGCGCTGACCAGCTCAGCGGCGGGCGCAGGGTTGGCATGCGCGCCGAGCCAGCCGGGCTTTGCCGCGCCCACCGCCGCGCCGGTCAGCGCCGCGATCAGGATCACCAGCGGAAACGGCGCGCCGAACAGCGCCAGAGCGAGGAACGCAAGCAAAGCGAGCATCAGCTTGAACGGCGTACCCAGCGCCCGCTTGCCGATGCGGATCAGCGCCTGCGCGACGATGGCCAGCACCGCCGATTTGATCCCGAGGAACAGCGCCGCGAACCACGTCAGCCCGGCCGCCAGCACATAGACAAGGCTCAGCCCCAGCATCACCAGCGCGCCAGGAACGACAAACAGCAGCCCCGCCGCGAGCCCGCCTTTGACCCCGTGCAGCCGCCAGCCGATCCAGGTCGCCAGCTGCTGCGCTTCGGGGCCGGGGAGCAGATGGCACAGGTTCAGCGCCCGCAGATAGGCGCCCGGATCGACCCATTTGCGCTGATCGACGATCTCATGCTGCATCAACGCGATCTGCCCGGCCGGTCCGCCAAAGCTGAGCAGGCCGATGCGGGTGAAGGCGCGCAGGAGTTCGGCGAATGTGGGGGGAGGCGAAGCAGCAGTCGCGGTCTGGGCGGTTTTCATATGCGTTCCCGTGCGAGGTCAGCCCTCGCGCTAAAGCCGCAACGCTTGGGCGGGAACGCCTCAACTCACCGGGAGCGACGGGAGGTTGCCTTGACCCGTGCATGGCCAGCCTAAACCAACACTTTCGCCTGTGCAACGGGCAGATCGAGCCAGCGGGCCGCTCGACGGGCGCGACCGGGAGAGCGGCTGTCTACTCCCTCGCGGCCCGGATCGCCGCGCCGACGGCAAACGGCGCTATCGCCAGCAGCGCCAGGCTGACCGCAGCGGTCAGGGCCAGCCCGCTTTCGCCCCCGGTGCCCAGGCTACCCGCGCCGAACACCAGCAGCGGCACCGCCAGTGGGATCACCAGCAGCCCCGCCAGCGCCGCTCCGCCGCGCAGACCGGCCGTCAGGGCCGCAACGGTAACCCCCAGCGCCGCCAGCCCCGGCGTCCCGGCGAGCAGGCCAAGCTCGACCAACCGCAAGGTCGCGCCGTCCATCCCGAGCAGCGCCGAGGCTGGCACCGCCGCCAACATCAGCGGCGGCCCGAAGCTCAGCCAGTGTGCCAGGCAGCGCACGGCGGCGATCCATTCCTCGTCGATGCCGCGCAGCGCCCATTGGTCGAAGAAGCCGAGTTCGGCGTCCGGCTCGATCAGCCGGTCGAGCGGCAGGATCGCGGCGAGCAGCGCTGCCACCCAGATCACCCCCCCGCCTGTGCGGGCGAGAAGCTGCCGGTCTGGTCCGACTGCGAAGGGAAACAGCATGGCGACGGCGAGAAAGAACAGCAGCGGCAGGACAGTCGCGCCGCGCCGGCCGCCAGACAGCAGCAGCGAGACGTCGCGGCGCAGCAGCAGCGCGAGTTGGCGGATCACGCGGCGAACCCGGCCAGGTCGATGCGCCGCATCGCGGGCAGTGCGAAGGGCTGGTGCGAGGCGATGACGCAGATGCCGCCTCCCGCGCAATGCTCTCTCGCCAGCGCCTCGACAAGTTTCACCGCTTCCGCGTCGAGACCATTAAGCGGCTCGTCGAGCAACCATACGGGCGCGGCTTGCCCGATTAGGCGGGCGAGTGCGGCGCGCTTCTTCTGTCCGGTCGAAAGATAGCGCACCGGCACGTCCTGAAGAGCGGTGAGGCCAAGCCGCACCGCACCATCCTCCACCGCACCACCGTCCATCGCCCGCCAGAACGCCAGCGCGCGGCCAAGCGGCACGCCTGGATCGAGCGCCGGGTGCTCGTCGATCAGTCCGATCGCGCCAGCGTGCTCGACCCGCCCGGCATAGGGCCGCAGCAGCCCGGCGAGTATGCGGATCAAGCTCGATTTGCCGATACCGTTGGCCCCGGCGATCTGCAGCGCCTCGCCCGGCCCCAGCTTCAGCGATAACCCCCGGAACAGCACGCGATCGCCGCGCCGGCAGGCGATGTCATGCGCAAGGAGGCGGCAGACTTGCATAGAGAGGCGCGATAGGGGATGTGCTGCGTGCTGCCAAGCAGACGAGGCCCGGCGCGTTTTTCCAGCCATGTGCGGTTCTCTTTCGCAGTGGCGCAAGATAAAGCCCGGCTACAGGACTCGCTCGCGGCTCACCGGTTTGGAGAAGTTATGGAACACCGCATGTTCGACCTTCATGGCATGACCGCACTTGTGACCGGCGCTTCAGGCGGAATCGGTTCGGCCATCGCCAAGGTGCTGGCTGCCCAGGGTGCGCGGCTCGCCATCTCCGGCTCCAACGCCAGCAAGCTGCGCGCCTTTCGCGACGAGCTCGACGAGCATACGCCGCAGCACCTCCAGGAGGTCGATCATGTCGCCATCACCTGCGACCTCGGCAATCCCGAGGCAGTGGAGAAGCTGATCCCCGCTGCGGTCGATACGCTGGGCAAGCTCGATATCCTGGTCAACAATGCCGGCATCACCCGCGACAATCTCGCGATGCGGATGAAGGACGAGGAATGGGATGCGGTGATCCGGGTCAATCTCGAAGCCGCCTTCCGCTTGATGCGCGCCGCCTGCCGACCAATGATGAAGGCGAAGTTCGGGCGGATTATCACGATCACATCCGTTGTCGGGCAGACCGGTAATCCCGGTCAGGTCAACTATGCCGCAGCCAAGGGCGGGCTCACCGCGATGACCAAGTCGCTCGCTCAGGAACTCGCCAGCCGCAACATCACGGTGAATTGCGTCGCGCCCGGCTTTATCCGTACTGCGATGACCGAACGATTGCCCGATGCCCAGAAAGAGGCGCTCAACGCGCGGATTCCGATAGGCCGGATGGGCGAGGGCGACGATATCGGCGCGGCGGTCGCCTATCTGGCGAGCCGCGAAGCGGGCTATGTGACCGGCCAGACGCTGCATGTGAACGGCGGTATGGCGATGATTTCCTAGGAACCGCGCCAACCCTCGGCTTTTTCCCCAGATTCCCGGCCCGTCCGGCACTTCGCGCTTGCCGCCGTGAAGCCCGGCGCTAAGGAAGGTGGTCCGCATTCCGGCCCGGGCGACTTCGGGCGGCGAAGGGCACAGCAGGCGACCATGAAGGCCACAATCGAACGCGCGACTCTTCTGCGGTGTCTCAGCCACGTGCAGTCCGTCGTCGAGCGCCGCAACACCATTCCGATCCTGTCCAACGTACTGATCGAGGCGGCGGCCGGCGGAACCGTGCGCATCATGGCGACCGACCTTGATCTGCAGGTGGTTGAAACCATGGCCGCAGTTTCGGTCGAGGCCGCAGGCGCGACCACGGTTTCGGCGCATCTGCTGTTCGACATCGCTCGCAAGCTGCCCGACGGCAGCCAGGTCAGCCTTGAAGTCACCGACAACCGCATGACGGTCAAGGCCGGGCGCAGCCGCTTTACCCTGCCTACCCTTCCGCGCGACGATTTCCCGATGATCGCCGAGGGCGACCTGCCGACCAGTTTTGAGCTGCCCGCCGCCCAGCTCGCGCAGCTGATCGACCGCACTCGTTTCGCCATTTCGACCGAGGAAACCCGCTATTATCTGAATGGCATCTTCTTCCACGTCGCCGAGGAGGAGCTAAAGGCGGCGGCCACCGATGGTCACCGCCTGGCGCGCTACACGCTCAAGCGGCCGGACGGCGCCGAGGGCATGCCGGACGTGATAGTGCCGCGCAAATGCGTCGCCGAACTTCGCAAGCTGCTGGAAGAAGCGCTCGACACCAATGTCGAGATCGACCTCTCCGCCTCGAAAATTCGCTTCACGCTGGGCGGCGAGAACGGCGTGGTGCTGACCAGCAAGCTGATCGACGGCACCTTCCCCGATTATAGCCGAGTGATCCCGACCGGCAATGACAAGCTGTTGCGGCTCGATCCCAAATCGTTCTACCAGGGCGTCGACCGCGTCGCCACTATCGCCACGGAAAAGACCCGGGCGGTAAAGATGTCGCTGGAGCCTGACCGGGTGACGCTCTCGGTCACCTCGCCCGACAACGGCACCGCTGCCGAGGAAGTGCCGGCCGACTATTCATCGGAAGGTTTCGAGATCGGCTTCAACGCCAATTATCTCAAGGACATCCTCGCCCAGATCGACGGTGACACGGTGGAATTGCATCTGGCAGACGCCGGCGCACCAACGCTGATCCGCCAGGACGAGAAGAGCCCGGCGCTCTATGTGCTGATGCCGATGCGGGTGTAGGGACCAGCCGGGGGCGATGTTTCGGCGTTAGACAGGCTGGCCCGCGCTGGCGACTGTGACGCCAGTGAAGGGTTCCGCCGCTTTTGTCTGTGCAATCGCCCCAGCCTTCGGTCGCGCCTCGGCCATCGGCGTATAATTATCGGCCTTCGCTCCGCAGCCGGGTTACGTCGCTGGCGCTTACCCTGGCGATGTTTGCCCTCATCGTTTTTGTGCTTCTGCGGATGGCCGGACTGCAATTGCAGCCAGGCGAGGCGCGGTCCCGGCTAATCGCGGTGCACATGTCCCCGCAATCGGCCAAGGCCCGCGGTAAGCCAAAACCTGCCGCCAAGGCCAGGCAGGCAAGCTCTCAGCCGAAGCGGCCAACCCCATCGATCCAGCCTTCGCCAAAGTCGCCGGTCTGGCCCCCGCAGATCATAAAGCTATCGAGGAAGGAATTCGCTGCCTCCGATATCTCGAAGATGGCACAACATCCTGCTGGCGACACCGGAGGCGGTCAGGATAGCGGCGCTGCCGCCGGGGCGGGTGAAGGTCCAGGCGGTGCGCATCTCTACAATGCGGAATGGTACCGCGAGCCGACCCATGCCGAACTGGTCACTTATCTGCCAAATGGCGGCGCACCGGGCAGCTGGGGCATGATCGCATGCCGGACGATCGATAATAACCGGGTCGAGGATTGTCGCGAGCTGGCGGAATCGCCGCTCGGCTCCGGACTGGCCCGCGCCTTGCGCCGGGCATCGTGGCAATTCCTGGTGCGTCCTCCCCGGGTCGACGGGCGCAAGATGATAGGCTCCTGGGTCCGAATTCGCTTCGACGTGGTCCCTCCCAAACCCGATTGATCGGACCGCAGCATGGCAGGCGGCTATGCTTTTCCCGCTGCCCCGATCATTTCCGCGATTCGCACGAACTTCTCCCTTGGCGCGCCATCTCGGGCCCTGGCATTTTCGGCTTCCTCGATCTTCTTCCAGTCGGCGAAACTTACCACGTGCAACCCGCGCGCCGCTGCCAGCGCGTCGAAGCCGGCACCGCCCTGCTTACCCCCGCCGTTGCCGATGTCCGCGGCAATGCGCTCGATCATCCCAAAACCATCGGGCTTATTGGTGCCGATGGTGCCGGATGGTCCACGCTTGGCCCAGCCGACGCAGTAGAGGCCCGGCAGGATGCGGCCGTCATCGTTGGTGAAACGGCCAGCGTCCTGATCGAACGGCGCACCCTCGATCGGCGAGGTCTGGTAGCCGATGCAGATGACAACGATATCGGCGGGGATCGTATAGCTCTCGCCGGTGCCGACGGCCTTGCCGCCCTCCAGCCGCGTGCGTTCGACCTCCACGGCTTGGACCCGGTCGTCGCCTAGAATCGCTTTGGGCGCGGCGAAGAAATCGAATTCGAGGCCGACCGGTTTGCCCGCCCGGTCGTCCTCCGACAGCGCCGCATAGCTGCGCAAATGGGTGACCGACTTGCGCTGGCCCGGCTCGAGCAGCGCGTCCTCGCCCAGTTCTGGCAAATCGGCGGGATCGACGCGCGGTGTTGCGCGGTTGAGATGGCCGAGCTCGCCAAGCTCCTTGGGGGTCATGCCGATCTGATGCGGCCCGCGCCGGCCGAGCACGACAATCCGTTTCAGCTTCGATGCGTCAAGCGCATCGAGCGCGTGGATGACGATATCGCTGCCGGCGAATTCGGCGCGGGTCTTGGCGAGGATGCGGGCGACATCGAGCGCGACATTGCCATTGCCGATGACCACCGCAGTCTTGCCCGAAAAGTCAGGACCGATGTCGGCGAAGTCCGGGTGGCCGTTGTACCAGCCGACGAAGGCGGCACTGCCGAAGACATTGCCGAGATTTTCGCCCGGCATTCCGACCGGCTTGTCATGCGGCGCGCCAGTGGCGAGCACCACGGCGTCGTACAGCTCCCTCAGTTCGGCCAGCGACACATCCTTGCCCACAGTGACATTGCCGACGAAACGGACGTTGTCGGCCAGCGAGGTCGTCTCATAGCGCCGGTAGACTGCCTTGATCGACTGGTGATCGGGCGCGACGCCGGTCCGGATCAATCCGTAAGGCACTGGCAGCATGTCGAAAATATCAACGCGCACATCATCGCCCCATAGCTTCTGCGCGGCTTCGGCCGTGTAATAGCCAGCCGGACCCGAACCAATGATTGCGATATGCCTCACGCGAGTACCTCCCAGGTTTCCAGTGCAGCTTTTCCCCCCGGAAGCGCCGCCAGTCAATTCCGGTTTCGCGCGATTCCGCAAGCGAAGGGGCGACAGGCGAGGGTATGGCGGTGGCCGAGCTGGCTTGGCCTTTTGAAAGCGATTGCACCGCAAATCGTTGTCCTGCGGCAGGCCCACATCCCGCGGCAAATTAGCAGTTTTTAAACCATGAAGGTCTAGGAACTCGGTAATTCGCGGGGTTACTCATCCCGTCAGGAGTGGCCGTGGCAAGGGCAGGAGGTTCCGGAGTTAGCATGTTGCGGGGATTGATTGGTACCAAAGGCAATGCTGCCCTGTCTCCGCACGCATCCAGAGACGAGGTTCGCCAGGCCCATCAGCTGCTGGGGGACTATGAACGTTCGGGCCTTGGCTGGTTCTGGTCGACCGATGCGGAAGGCCGGATCGATTATATTTCCCAATGCGTCGCCGAGAAGCTTGGCACGAGCGCTGCGGGGCTCGCTGGGAAACCCTTCCATTCGCTATTTATTCTCGAGCGGAGCGAGGATGACACCTCACAACGCACGCTCCCTTTGATATTCAGTGCAAACAAAACCTTTTCCGAACTGCCGATCCGCGCGGCGATGAAAACGCAGGAAGTGTGGTGGGCCATCTCGGGCCGGCCGCAGTTCACCAAAACGGGCAATTTTACCGGCTTTCTTGGTAACGGCAGTGACATCACCGCCAGCCGCATCAGCGAGCAAGACGCATCGCGCCTGGCGATGTTCGATTCGCTCACCGGCCTGTGCAATCGCCACAACATGGGCAAAAAGCTCACGACAACACTTACCGCTTACAAGGTGGCAAGACGCAGCTGTGCGCTGATGATGATCGATCTCGACCGGTTCAAGCTGGTCAACGACACGCTTGGTCATCCGGCAGGCGACGCCCTGCTCAAGCAGGTCGCCGAGCGGCTGAGGCAGATCCTTCCGGAAAAATGCGATATCGGCCGGCTTGGCGGCGACGAGTTCCAGATCATGCTGCCCGATTTCGACGACCGGGGCAGGCTTGGCGAAATCGCCAAGAAAGTGATCGAGATCCTCTCGCAGCCCTATTCGGTCGAGGGCAGCCGCTGTGTCATCGGCGCTTCGATCGGCATCGCCATCGCGCCCTATGACGGGATCGATTCCGAAGAGCTGGTGCGCAGCGCCGATCTCGCACTTTATGCATCCAAGGACGGAGGCCGGGGTCAGTTCCGCTTTTATTCGAGCGATCTGCACGCGCATGCCGAGCGGCGGCGCCAGATCGAAGAGGATCTGCGTGACGCACTGGTCAAGGACCAGATCTGGCTGGCTTATCAGCCGATTATCGAGACCGGAACCAACAAGGTCATCGGGTTCGAGGCGGTCATGCGCTGGACTCACCCGGAACTTGGCGAAATCTCGCCGGCGATCTTCATTCCGATCGCGGAAGAAACGAATCTGATCGGACCGCTAGGCGATTGGGCGCTGAGAACCGCCTGCGCCGATGCCGTGCAATGGCCCGGCAAGGTCCGTATCGCGGTCAACGTGTCGCCCGCCCAGTTCGGCAATCTGGCCTTCCCGACGCTCGTCACTCAGGCGCTGGCGATGTCGGAGCTTGCGCCGGAGCGGCTGGAGCTGGAGCTGACCGAGTCCATCTTTCTTGCGGACGACAAATCGACCCAGGATATGTTCACCTCGCTCAAAATGCTCGGCGTGCGCCTGGCGCTCGACGATTTCGGCACTGGCTATTCATCGCTCAGCTATCTCAAAAATGCGCCGTTCGACAAGATCAAGATCGACCAGAGCTTCATCCGCGGCGTGACAGAACCAGGCAGCCGCAACGCCGCGATCATCAAGGCGATCGTCAGCATGGCCGAGGCGCTCGGCATGGACACCACCGCCGAAGGCATCGAGGCGCACGACGAGCTCGAGATGATGCGCAAGCTCAAGGTCGGCCAGATTCAGGGATTTATCTACGAGCGGCCGATACCGTTCGACGAGGTCAGCAAGGCGATGGCCAGTGGCGACTGGATGATCGAACCCGATGGGCCAAGCAAATACCGCATGGATCGCCGCACCGTGCTCCGCCGGGTCGGGCTGATCCACGAAGACCACCGCTACGAAGTGACGATGCGCAATCTCTCGCGCACCGGCTGCATGATCGAAGGCCTGCTCGATATTCCGCTGGGCACGCAATTTGTCGTCGATATGGGCGACGGCCAGCTGGCGGTGGCAAGTGTGAAGCGCTCGGCGGGATCGATGCAGGGTCTCGAATTCGAATTGCCGCTGGTCGACGACGGGGCGGGCGGGTTGTGCACCCGCAACCGGGTTTCGCCCTATGTGCTGGTCGCCGCCGGCATGCCGCTGGCCGCGCTGCCCGCAGGCAACTATCCGCTGGTCGGACCCGGATCGGGGATCGGGCCCGCCTCGTTCAGCATGCCCAAGTTCGCCCAGGTGAGCGAAACCGCGCGCAAGTCGGGCCGGGGGGGCAACTGACTGCTGACAGCGACGGTTCCGGCGGCTAAAGGCTCCCGATGACTGAGCTTTCACGGATCCGCAATTTCTCCATCATCGCCCACATCGACCACGGCAAATCGACCCTGGCCGACCGGCTGATCCAGTTCACCGGCGGCCTCACCGAGCGCGAGATGAGCGCGCAAGTTCTTGATAACATGGATATCGAGCGCGAACGCGGGATCACTATCAAGGCGCAAACCGTCCGCCTCAAATACACCGCCAACGACGGCCTCGACTATGAGCTCAACCTCATGGACACCCCCGGCCATGTCGACTTCGCCTATGAGGTCAGCCGCAGCCTCGCCGCCTGCGAAGGCGCGCTCCTCGTCGTCGACGCCGCGCAAGGGGTCGAGGCGCAGACGCTGGCCAATGTCTACCAGTCGATCGAACACGACCACGAGATCGTGCCCATCATCAACAAGATCGACCTGCCCGCCGCCGAACCCGAAAAAGTCCGCGCCGAGATCGAGGAAATCATCGGCCTCGACGCCAGCCAAGCGGTCCTCACCAGCGCCAAGGCCGGCATCGGCATCAAAGAGGTGCTCGAGGCGATCGTCACCCGCATCCCGCCGCC
>JANLQW010000056.1:0-9163 GCA_031368085.1 Novosphingobium sp.
GGCAGTACGCACAGCGCCGCAGCGGTGCCGGCGAACGCGATAGTGGTGGTGTAGACCGAACTCGACCACGTGCCTTTGCGCTGGATAAGCAGGAAAAACACGGCCGACAGCTCGCTGGCGAGCAGCAGGGTAACCTGCGGATGTAAGCCCAGTACCGGCAGCAGCCGCCAGACGACGATACCCGACAAGATTATCAGAACAATGCGTTCCGCCAGCCTGACAAGATCAGCCATTACCACACCCCGTTTGTTGCAGGTGCCTGATGGCCGAGGTTGGGTTAAGATTTCGCTAAGTCTGTTCGCGGATGGCCTCACGGTCGGCAAGCTTATTGAGAATTGTGCTGGTCGCAGTGGCCATGGCTGCTTCGCTCCGACAGTATGGCTTTGCCGATGGCACCACCGCCTGCGACGCTGGCTGTTGCAAGTAGGGGCAATTTCGGTTTCTTGTGGGTGACCGGCAGCAGCGGATGTGACAGGGGGCGAATATGGAGGAATCGGAAGCCGGAGGCAGCGAGAATGGCAGCGGTGTGTGGCGCTATGTCAAGGCTACCCGCGCGCATGTGGTAGTCGATGCCGCCGACTATTTCGAATTGATCCATCAGGCGATGCTGCTGGCGCGCCAACGGATATTCATGATCGGTTGGGATTTCGATTCGCGCATTCGCTTTGACAGGGGGAGGCGGTGGTGGAACCTGCCGCGCACGGACCGGCCGCCGGCCCGGCTGGGCGCTTTTTTCATCTGGCTGGTCGAACGCACGCCAGGACTCCAGATCAGGTTGCTGAAATGGAACTTCGGGGCGCTTAAGTTTCTCCTGCGCGGGACGATGATCCTCGATCTGATCCGCTGGCTGTTTCAGCCGGCGATCGATTTCAAGTTCGATTCCGCGCATCCGCTGGGCTGCAGCCATCATCAAAAGATTGTCGTCATCGACGATTGCTTTGCAGTCTGCGGCGGCCTCGACATGACTTCCGACCGTTGGGACACGCCGGAGCATTTGCACGAGGACCGCCGGCGGCGCCGTCCGAACGGCAAGCCTTACGGGCCATGGCACGATGTCACGATGATGATGGAGGGCGACGTGGCTATTGCTTTGAGCGAATTAGGCCGCAAGCGCTGGCAGTTGGCCGGCGGAGAGCGCATGCAGCCCTGCTTGCCGCAAGATGAATCGCCCTGGCCGGATCAGCTGGTCGCCGAATTCCGCAATGTCGAAATCGGCATTGCCCGCACTCGCGCCCATTACGGCGTAACCCGCGAAGTCCATGAAATTGAAAACCTGTTTCTTGAGCAGATCGCGCGCGCAAAGCGCTTCATCTATGCCGAGAGCCAGTATTTCGCCTCGCGCAGCATCGCCGAGGCAATTGCGGAGAAACTGTCCGAGCCCGAGCCGCCGGAAATCATCTTGATCAATCCGGTAACTGCGGAAGGTTGGCTGGAACAGACGGCGATGGACGGAGCGCGGGTCCGGCTGCTTCATGCTATCGGCGAGAAGGACACGGGCAACCGGTTTCGACTCTACACCCCGCTGACTTCCGGCGGATCGGCGATTTATGTTCATGCCAAGCTGATGATCGTTGACGATGAAATCTTGCGGGTCGGCTCTGCCAATATGAACAATCGGTCGATGGGGCTCGACAGCGAATGCGACGTCTTCATCGATGCAGTGCGGCCGGGCAACGAGCATGTCGTGCCGGCTATCGCCCGGCTGCGCCACAAGCTGCTCGCCGAGCATTGCGGCGTGCCGACTGCGGAAATGGAGGCGCTGCTCGGGCACCATAATTCCATGGCAGAGGCGATTCAGGCGGCACAGAGCCGGGGCAAGCGGCTGGAACCTTTTACCTTGCGTCCACTTACGGATGCGGAGAAAACGGTCGCCGATAATGCCCTGTTCGATCCAGAGCGGCCCGAAGAGCTGTTTGAGCCGTTCAGCCGGCGGCGCGGTCTGTTCAGGCGCGGCGGGATTTTGCGGCGGCCGCGTTGAGGGGAGATGGATGCATGGGCAAATTCGACGACGATGATAACGGTGCGGGCGATGAAGGCCCAATGGCGAAGCTTCCGGTTCCGGACGACGTACTGGAATCGATCCGCACGCTGCTGCGCTGGGCCGGGGACGATCCGGAGCGCGAAGGGCTGCGTGACACGCCAAAGCGCGTGGCCCGCGCCTGGAAGGAATATTGCCAGGGCTATCTGCAAGATCCCGCTTCCCACCTCAGCCGAATATTTGAGGAGGTCGGCGGGTACGACGAAGTTGTGCTGCTGAAGGACATCCCGTTCCAGTCGCACTGCGAACACCACATGGCGCCGATCATCGGCAAAGCCTCGATCGCCTATCTGCCCAGGAACCACGTCGTCGGGATCTCGAAGCTTGCGCGGGTGCTGCATGGCTTTGCCCAGCGCCTGCAGATTCAGGAGCGGCTGACTGCCGAAGTCGCACAGTGTATCTGGGATCATCTGAAGCCGCACGGTGTTGCAGTTGTGGTCGACGCGCAGCACGGCTGCATGACAGGGCGCGGCGTGCGCACGCCCGGCGTCGGCATGATCACCAGCCGGATGATGGGCACATTCCTCACCGATGAACGCAGCCGCAAGGAAGTGCTAAGCCTGATGGGCTATTGACCAGCGGTCAAACGCTATCGGGCCGGGCATGGCGGTGGCGGTCAGCTTAATTGTATTCAACCGAGGTGAATTTGTCTCCATAGCGATAGAGCGGTTCAACCGCCCCGTGTCACCGGGATCAGCGCGCCGGTGATCGCCCTGGCCGCGGGCGAGGCTAGAAACAGGATCACATCCGCGACCGCCGCAGGCTTCACCCATTGCGATGTATCGGCATCGGCCATGTCCGCCCGGTTGGTCGGCGTATCGATAATGCTTGGCAGGACCGCGTTGACGGTGACGCTGCTGCCGGCAAGTTCTTCGGCCAGCGCTTCGGTCAGGCGGTGGATCCCCGCCTTGGAGGCGGTATAGGCGCCCATGCCCGTGCCAGCCTTGACCGCCGCGCCCGCACCGATATTGACAATCCGGCCCTCGCTTGCCTTGGTTAGCAGAGGCAAGGCGAGCTTGGTGATGGTGACGGCGGTCATCAGGTTCACGGTCTGCATTTTGGCCCAGGTTTCGATGCTGCCGCCTTCCAGCGTTTCCCAGGTGAAGCCGCCCGCGACATTGACCAGCACGTCAATGCCGCCATGCACCGCCGTCACCTTGTCGAGAGCGGCCTGAGTGGCGGCTGCATCCGTCAGGTCGATGCCGCCTAATTCGAGCGCGCCATCAAGCGTGGTGGTGGGACTGGCAGCAAAATCGATCCGAGCAACCTTGTCGCCCTGTGCGGCAAAGGCTCCTGCCACCGCCTGCCCCAAGATGCCGAAGCCCCCCGTTACGATAATCGATCGCGCCATGTCCTATGTCCTTTATGCGGTCTGTCCTGGACTGCGGGGGTCACTGTTGTTTGCGCAAGCTATTCGAAGCAGCACGCGGGCATGTCAAGCGACGGTGGGGCGCGGGGATGTTCGGGTTTAAGCGAGGCAATGCGGCCGAACCAGAGCCGCGGAAGCGCCACGAAGGGGACCCGGGGAGGAATCGAAGTCGGCAAAACAAGATATGAGCCGTGCGAAGCTGACGGCCACCGCCCGGCTCCACGGCGCTCAGGCCATCGCGTCGAGATCGACAGTCATCTCGCGCGGCCAGAACCGCATTCCCGCGCAGGCCGCAACAAACGCCGCCACGTCCTTAGCCGATCCCAGCGCGAAGCAGCCGTCATCGAGTGCGGGCGGGACGCGCGCAGCTGCAAACAACGGCTCGGCATCGGTGCCGACGCCAATGAACTTGCAGTGCGCAAAAGCATCCGAGACGAAGTCCTTGGCTGCCGCATCTTGCGCGAGCTGCGCTGCGCCGGTCGCTGAGGGCAGGACGGCCACCGCGTCGTACAACACGGAAGGGCCGCCGTCGATTTTCTGCTTGGCCGCAACCGCTTTACCATCGTCGAGCGTCACGCCGCCGATCTTGGGTGCGATTACTTCCCACACGGCACCGGCGGCTTCGATGGCGGCGGTTAGGGCTTGAAACAACGTTGCGCTTGCGCCGTCGGTGAGCAGGATACCGAGTTTGCGGCCCTTGAAACTGGCCGGCCCGTTAGCGAGAATGCTGAGCTTGTTCGAGGTAGGCAGGTCGATCGTGGGTTTGGCTGCCTTGGCGGGTTTGGGGAGCGCCATGCCCAATCCGTTGGCAACGGTCCCGGCCAGATCATCGTCGATGTTGCGCAAGTGCGAAACTGCGCGGGCGCGGATATCGACGCGGGTCACTTTGCTCAGTTCGAACACCAGCGCATCGCTCAGATGCTTTTGCTCGATTGGCAGCTGGCTGCAGAAAAACATCCGGGCCTGGCTGTAGTGATCGGCGAATGTTTCCGAACGGACGCGCACTTTGGGGCTTTCGACCGGGGCAGCAAAGCTCCTGAAGCCGATATCGGGGTTCTCGCGCGGACCGCCCTCGGTGCCCCAGCTGTTAGGCTCGTAATTGGCGCGGCCCTTCGGATTGAGCATTGCCATATGGCCGTCCTGCTGGAAGTGCATCACCGGACAGCGCGGGGCATTGACCGGGATATGCGTAAAGTTCGGCCCGCCGAGCCGCTTCAGCTGGGTGTCAAGATACGAGAAGTTGCGCCCGTGAAGCAGGGGATCATCGCTGAAGTCGATGCCCGGAGGCACATTGCCGGTGCAGAACGCGACCTGCTCGGTCTCGGCGAAGAAATTGTCGACATTGCGGTTGAGCGTCATTGTGCCAATAAGCCTGACCGGCACGTCTTCCTCGGCGATAAATTTGGTCGAGTCGAGGTGGTCAAATGGCAGCTTGTCGGCCGTTTCCTGGTCGAATAGCTGCACACCCAGATCCCACTGCGGGAAATCGCCACTGTCGATCGCTTCCCACAGGTCGCGGCGGTGGAAATCAGGGTCGGCACCGTTGATTTTGACCGCCTCATTCCACAACACCGATTGCAGGCCCTGGCGCGGCTTCCAGTGGAACTTGACGAAGGTCGATTTGCCCGCCGCGTTAACCAGGCGGAAGCTGTGGACGCCGAAGCCCTCGATCGTGCGGAACGAGCGCGGGATCGTGCGGTCGGACATTTGCCACATCACCATGTGCCACGCCTCAGGCATGAGGCTGGCGAAGTCCCAGAAGTTATCGTGTGCCGATTGTGCCTGCGGAAAGCCGCGATCGGGCTCTTCCTTCACCGCGTGGACCAGGTCCGGGAATTTGATTGCGTCCTGAATGAAGAATACAGGAATATTGTTGCCGACAAGATCCCAGTTGCCCTGGCCGGTGTATAGCTTGACCGCGAAGCCGCGCACATCCCGCGCAAGGTCAAACGACCCCGCGCGGCCGGCGACGGTCGAGAAGCGAACAAAGGTTTCGGTCGTCTGGCCGACTTCGGTGAGAACGCTGGCGCTAGTGAATTCCGCCAGGCTGTCGGTCAGTCTGAAGACACCGTGCGCGCCAGTGCCGCGGGCATGGACTACACGCTCAGGAATGCGCTCGTGATCGAAATGAAAGATTTTTTCGCGCAGCACGAAGTCTTCGAGCAACGTCGGTCCGCGGTGCCCGGCCCGTAAACTGTTTTGATCATCAGCGATGGGGTGGCCCTGCTGGGTGGTGAGGGTCGCTGCCGGATCGCTCGTGGTTTGGTGGGTTTCGCCGCCATTTCCTTGCGGTTCGGCATAGCTGGTGGGCAAGTCTGCGTGCGGCGGCAACTTAGGCACCTTTCTGAGGGTCTCGCCCTTGATCTTGCTGCGGTCGGACTTGGAGGGTTTATCGAGCTTGGGCACAGAAAAATCCTTCGAGGCGGGGGACAGAGCTTAAAGAAGGGGCGCAACACTACAATTCGCGGCAGTGACCACTGCCGCAGTCACGACCGCAGCCGAAGCAACCCATTCGGCGACGTCGGACATACGGCAGGACTCCTGTTCGACTTGCTCAACAGGCCTGACACCCTAAAGTTCCAGCGCCATCCCGATTTTCGACAAACGCATTCACAGGGTGGGAACCTCTCGCTTGCCGACTCGCTTTTGCGGGGCCTGGTTGCGAATGGGCAGAATAGGATGTTAGCTGGAACTTCAGACTGTTGAGACCGTTGGGAGCCAAAGGATTCCCCATATGTTGGTCGACAAGGACGCGCAGGCGCGCGCCGAAGATGCACTGTTCGAAACGATTTCCGCGACCGATTACCCTTGCGTCGGGGCCAAGTCAGCCTTGGCCCGCGGGTCGCTCAAGGTCATGGCCTGCCATTCGCTCGAGAGCAGTTGGGACGATATCAGCATTCATCGCGCTTTGCTCGATTGGGCGGCCGAGTACCGCCGCGAGCCGGGCGGACTGCGCAGTCTGGCGATTTCGTTCGAAGGGCCGAACGACCTCGACGAGACGCGCTTCGAAGTGTTGATGTGGCAGCGCATCCAGTCGTTTTCCGACAAGGATACATGGCTCGGCCAGCCTTACGATCATCGCGTCAGTGCCGATCCTTCGGACCCCCACTTTTCGCTGAGCTTCGGTGGAGAGGCGTTTTTCGTCGTCGGCCTGCATCCCCACGCCTCGCGCCCGGCACGCCGCTTTCCCAGACCAACGATGGTGTTCAACCTTCATGACCAGTTCGAACGACTGCGCGAAGAAGGCCGTTACGCCCGGATGCGCTCGAAAATTCTCGAGCGCGATGTAGCTTTTGCGGGCGACCTGAACCCGATGCTGGGAAGCCACGGCGAGGTCAGCGCGGCGGCGCAGTACAGTGGTCGTCAGGTTGACAGTGAATGGCGCTGTCCGTTTCGTGACCAACGCGCCCCGCAATGACACTCGTCAGAATTTCTCCGCGCAGCGGCACCGCCTTGCGCCTGAACGCGGGACAAACCCTGCGGGTCATCGATCCCGAGGGCGTCCAGGTATGTGACCTGCTCGCCTATAACGCAGCCGATGTGCGCGAGGTGATCTCTTCGGGACGGACTTTCGATTACGAAGAGACAATACGCCTCACCACCGGCAACCGGTTGTGGTCCAATCGCTCAACGCCCCTCCTGGAAATCGTCGAGGATACGGTTGGCTGCCACGACTTCCTGCTGACCCCATGCAGCGAGGCGACCTTCCGGCATTTCTATCCCACGGAGCCGGTGCATCGCGGCTGTTTTGGCAACCTCGCCGCGGCGCTTGCGCCCTACGGGATCGAACCGGATGCGATCCCGACAGCTTTCAACATTTTCATGAACGTACCTGTCGATGGATCGAACGGGAGGATCCAGGTCCTCCCGCCGATCAGTCGGGCGGGCGACTATATCCGATTGCGCGCTGTGGTCGATCTGATCGTCGGCCTGACCGCGTGTTCGGCGGGTGCTTCCAACGGCGGTAAATTCAAGCCGATCGATTACGAAGTCGAAGCCGAAAGGCCCAATGGTCGGGGGAGGAATCGAAAAGGTCATTTATAGATATGAATTATAACAGATAAATTTAGTACGATTCTCAATCGGCCCCCAAAAAGGCCCCCAGTCGGATTTTTCACCCCCAATTTTTCGGTATCTGGATCGACGAAAAAGCCCCCATGCCGGGAAATCCGGGTTAGCGTTTGAAGCGAGATTTCCCGCCGCCTTCCGGCCCAATCGCCCTAGAGCATCAGCCTCCCCCCGGGATAATCCAATCCAATTGAGCTAGCATAAACCGACTTGGCGCTTTGGGCATTTGCTATCGCTTCCCGAACGTCGCTCTTTTTCAAATCGAGCATGCGAAACCGACCATCAATCTCTGCAACTGCCTCGATCCGGCCAAATTGCGCTGAGTGAGTCTCGGCATAGCGGGACAGGCCTTTGAGTTTGGCAAGCGACTCGGCGAAATGGTGCCCGTGAGGGTCGACAATGTCGGCAACAACAGTGCCGTCCTCAGCGCGCGAGAAGAAGATGAAGTCTGGCCGGACGACCTTCGCTTCCCCGGCATCGTCATAGATGACGCCAAGCGATTCCTGACTGGCGCGCGGCGGGTTGCGATACCATGCCTCACGCCCTTGTTTGGCCATCTCAGCCTCAAGGACTGTTCGCTCCCAGCTGGCATCGAACGAAATCGGGAATGTGCCATCGCAGTCGCACAGCAAATGCTTTTGAAAGCGAGGCAGCGACACTTCGGACCCGTTCGGTTCCTTTGCAGTGGTCGGCTGGAGCCACGAATGGGGGCGGGCAAGATCGACGTCTAGCGGGTCTGCGCTCATTTCCCGGATCACGCGATAAGCTTCCTGCCGCTCATCGCGCAGCTTTCGAATGAGGTCGCGGAATTCGCCCAGCCATTGCTTCGCCAGCGCCTCTGCCGCAGCCTCAAGCTCATCCTTGATGCTGCCAATCAGGCCGATTGCGGCAATTGTCGTATGGGCGTCGATTAGGGCTTCGTCCTCGTCACCTGCTTCCTCGTCCTTGCTGGCAAGATGCTCGGCATAGGTGCGAGCAAGATCAGGGCTGATGATGCGAGCTGCCCGCTTGTAGGCATCCTCGATCACCGCGTAATCGGCAGCCAGGACGAAATCGTTGAAGGTCTTAACCTGCGTCTGCGTGTTCGCCGTCAAGGTTGTCCCTTCGACCGTCAGCACCGCTTCCCGCGCGTCCTTGATCCGGTCGGCATATTTGGCCTGCGCCTCGTCCAGCACCTTGTGCATGGCCGCATGTGCCTTCCTCCCTGCGCCGGGCAGAAGGTCATCCACGGCCAATTCATGCGCCAATGCCGTCAGGCGCTTCACAGGGCGCGTCTGCTTCTTCGGCAGGCTTTGGGACGGCAAGGCGACAAGCTTCTCCCAGACGTCCTCTGAAATGGCCGGATTGGGCAGAACCTCAATCGGATTGATAAGCACCCGGCGCAGCGGCAGATCGTCTCCAGCTTCGCCGCCGTTCATTAAGGCAGTTACAACCGCTTCGACCGCCTCCTTGTTGAAGCGCGGCAAGAGGCAATCGACCGCGTTCAGGCGATCATTGCCGGGAATGCGCCGGGCAAGGGGCGTGCGCACCATGCGCCCTAGCAACTGCGTGATGTGCGTCTTGTCGGTTGCTGAACGGAAAGAAACCATCACCTCGGCGCGCGGGCAATCCCAACCCGTGCTGATGGCATCCTTGGCGACGAGAATACGTACATCCTCGGTTTCCTGAACCCGCTCAGGCGCGAGGTA
>JANLQW010000075.1:0-17959 GCA_031368085.1 Novosphingobium sp.
GTTGACGAACAGCACGCCCGCCGCATGGTCCCACGCCAGTGTGCGCTCGAAGATCGAAACGTCGTTCTGGCCCAGCACGATCCGGGGATACTGCTCGGCCGCGCAGCGCGGAATGTCGACCACGGTGTAATGCGGCGCGATGCCGGTGCTCAGCGCCGCGCGCCGCGCCGGATCGGCGAACACCAGCGAAATTGCGGCGATCGGCGGCTGCTGGCCAGACGTGCGGGCACGCACCGGCTCGCCGTCGATCCACGCGCCTCGCCCGGCAAGGGCATGGCAAAATCGGCCCGACAGCACATCATAGATCCAGCCGCCGATCGTCTCGCCCCGCTCGGCCAGCGCGATCAGCACGCCGAACGGCGGCTTGCCCGCCGCAAAGTTGTTGGTCCCGTCAATCGGATCGATGATCCAGCACAGCGCATCGCCCAGCCGGTCCAGCACCGCCGGATCGGCATGGGCGGCTTCCTCGCCCACGATCGCCGCTTCGGGCAGCAACCGGGCCAGCCCTGCGGCCAGGATCACCTCGGCCTCGGCATCGGCCACCGTCACCAGATCGTCCACCGCCTTCGTTGTCACTTCATGCGCGGCCAGCTGCTGGTAGCGCGGCAGGATCACCCGGCTGGCCGCGTCGCGGATCAGCGCGTGGACGCCGGTTGTCAGGGCATCGATCAACTCCGGTAGTCGGCGTTGATCGAGATGTAGCCGTGCGTCAGGTCGCAGGTCCACACCGTGGCGCGGCCCTGGCCAAGGCCGAGATCGACCCCGATACTGATCTCGCGGGTCTTCAGATGTTCGGCCACCGGGGCTTCGTCATAGCTGTCCACCGCTAGGCCCGCCTGCGCCACCCATTGATCTGCAAAGCGGATGGCGAGCTTGTCGCGGTCGGCGGGCTCGCCGGCCTTGCCGACCGCCATCACCACCCGGCCCCAGTTGGCGTCCTCGCCGGCGATTGCGGTTTTGACCAGCGGCGAGTTGGCGATTGCGAGACCAATGGCCCTCGCGCTGCCGTCGCTGACCGCGCCTTCGACGGTGATCTCGATAAACTTTTGCGCACCTTCGCCGTCGCGCACGACGAGATGCGCGAGGCTCCGGCAGACGTCCTCCAGTGCGGCGGCGAAGGCGTCGGCGCCGGGGCTGCCGAAGGAGGCGAGCGGGGAATTGCCCGCCTTGCCGGTGGCGAAGGCGAGCACGGTGTCGCTGGTCGAGGTGTCGCTATCGACCGTAATGCAGCTGAAAGTCCGGGTATTCGTAGCTGACAGCAATTGCTGCAGAAACGCCGGCTCCACCGCAGCGTCGGTGAAAATGTAACCGAGCATCGTCGCCATGTCGGGCGCGATCATGCCGCTGCCCTTGATAATCGCGGCCAGGGTGACGGTCGTTCCGCCGACCACCGCCTGAGCCCATGCGCCTTTCGGAAAGGTGTCGGTGGTGCCGATGGTGCGCGCCGCGTCCACCCAGGAACACGGCTGGGCCTCGAGTGCTGCGGCGACCCCGGCGCTCGCCTTGTCCTTGGGCAAGGGGACCCCGATCACACCGGTGGAGGAGACGAACACCTCCGCCGGATCGCAGGCGAGACCCCCGGCAATTTGCGCCATGATTTGCTCGACGGCCTCGCGCCCGCGAAAGCCGGTGAAGGCGTTGGAATTGCCGGCATTAACCACCAGCGCGCGGGCGCGGCCGGCCTTGACCTGCTCGCGGCCGATCTCCACCTCGCTCGAACAGCAGACATTGCGGGTGAACACCCCGGCCACCACGGTTCCCTCAGTCAGCTCGACATAGGTCAGGTCGCAACGTCCCCAGTCTTTGTAACCGGCGCGGGCGATGCGCGGGGTGACGCCCGCAATCGCTGGGATCGCGGGGAAGGGGACAGCGAGCGGGGAGACGGCGTCGGACATATCTGCGGGACTAGCGTTGATCAGTGCAAGGTCAAGTGCGCCGCAGGGATGGACGCGTGGCTATGCGGTGCCTATATGGCCCGCCAATGGTTCGCATCATGCTCGCCCTGCTCGCCCTGTTGGGCTTTGCCGCCCAGGCAGTGCCGGCCCAGGCGCGCCTCTGCGGCACTGGCGGCGCTGAAGTGGGCTCGGTTGAGGCAAGTCCCGCAGCGGTGCGCGCGGTGGTCGCCGTGCGGCCTGAACCGCTGCCGGCCACTGCCGATATTGCCGCGTCGTCCGAAATCCCACGCCGGCTTGCTGTCGGTAGCCCTGTATCCGTACCGACCGTCCGACTGCGTATCGACCGCTCGCACGAATAGACGCGCCTGCTCATTTCGCCGTTTCCCCGGATGGCTGCCCGCTGACATACGTCACGCGAGGCGCAGCCGCCGCCCCGTACCGAGCAGGATTCCCATATGTTAGGCGCCATCGCCAAGGCCGTATTCGGCTCATCCAACGACCGTTATGTCAAGTCGCTCGACAAGATCGTGCAGCAGGTTAACGCTTTCGAGCCCGATATGGAGGCGTTGAACGACGACCAGCTGGCGGCGCAAACCGCCAAATTCCGCCACATGCTCTCCGAAGGCTCCAGCCTCGACGATCTTCTCCCCGAAGCTTTCGCCACGGTGCGCGAGGCCAGCAAGCGTGCTCTGGGCATGCGGCACTTCGACGTGCAGATGATCGGCGGCATCGTCCTCCACCGCGGCGAAATCGCCGAGATGAAGACCGGCGAGGGCAAGACGCTGGTGGCGACGCTGGCGGTCTATCTCAACGCGCTCGAAGGCAAGGGCGTCCACGTTGTCACGGTCAATGACTACCTCGCCCGCCGCGATGCCGACTGGATGGGGCAAATTTACACCTTCCTCGGTCTAACCTACGGCGTGATCGTGCCCAATATTGCCGAGTACGAGCGGCGCGAGGCCTATGAGGCCGACATCACCTATGCGACGAACAACGAGCTCGGCTTCGATTATCTGCGCGACAACATGAAGCATGAGCGCAGCCAGATGGTCCACCGGCCGTTCAATTTCGCGATCGTCGACGAGGTCGATTCGATCCTGATCGACGAGGCGCGCACGCCGCTGATCATTTCCGGGCCGACCGACGACAAGTCCGAACTCTACCTTTCGGTCGATGCCATCGTGAAGGAGCTGGTGCCTGAGGATTACGAGGCCGACGAGAAGACCAAGAATATCACCCTGACCGAAGACGGGCTGGAGAAGGTCGAGCGCATCTTGGAGGCCGCGGGGCTGCTGGTCGGCTCCAACCTCTACGATGTCGAGAACACCCAGGTTGTCCACCACCTCGACCAGGCGCTCAAGGGCATTGTCATGTTCAAGCGTGACACCGACTATATCGTCAAGGACGGCAAAATCGTCATCATCGACGAGTTTACCGGCCGGATGATGGAAGGGCGGCGCTGGTCGAACGGGCTCCACCAGGCGGTCGAGGCCAAGGAAGGCGTGCAGATCGAGCCCGAGAACCAGACCATGGCCTCGATCACCTTCCAGAACTATTTCCGCATGTATCCCAAGCTTTCCGGCATGACCGGCACGGCCGCGACCGAGGCTTCGGAATTTTTCGACATTTACAAGATGAGCGTGGTCTCGATCCCGACCAATGTGGCCGTAGACCGGATCGACGAGGACGACGAATTTTACAAGAGCATAATCGACAAATTCGGCGCGATTGCGGTGGGGATCAAGGAAAAGCACGAGCTCGGCCAGCCGGTTCTGGTTGGCACTGTCTCGATCGAGAAGTCTGAATTGCTGTCCGAATTCCTGCACAAGGAAGGCGTGAAGCATAATGTGCTCAACGCCCGCTTTCACGAGATGGAGGCGCATATCGTGGCGCAGGCCGGCCGGCTCGGCGCGGTCACCATCGCCACCAACATGGCCGGGCGCGGCACTGACATCAAGCTGGGCGGCAACCTCGAATTCCGCACTGACGACGAATTGAAGGACATGCCGGAAGGCCCCGAACGTGACGCTGCGATAGAGCGCATCAAGGCCGAAATCGAGGCGGAACGGCAGCAGGTGCTCGATGCTGGTGGGCTGTTCGTGCTCGGCACCGAGCGGCACGAAAGCCGCCGCATCGACAACCAGCTGCGCGGCCGTTCGGGCCGTCAGGGGGATCCCGGCCTGTCGCGTTTCTACCTCTGCCTGGAGGACGATCTGCTGCGCATCTTCGGGCCGGACACGCTGTTCGCGCGGATGATGAATTCCAACCTTGCCGACGGCGAGGCGATCGGCTCGCGCTGGCTGTCGAAGGCGATCGAGACCGCGCAGAAGAAGGTCGAGGCGCGCAATTACGATATCCGCAAGCAGGTCGTGGAATACGACGATGTGATGAACGATCAGCGCAAGGTGATCTACGCCCAGCGCGCCGATATCATGGATGCCGACGCGGTCGATGATGTCGTGGTCGATATGCGGCACGATACCGTCAACGCGATCGTCGGCGACGCCTGCCCGCCGGGTTCCTACCCCGAGCAATGGGATATCGAAGGGCTCAGCGAACGGGTGCAGGATATCCTCGCGGTCGATGCGCCTGTCGCTGACTGGGTCGCGGAGGACGGCATCGAGCCTGACATGATCGAGGAGCGCATCGTCGCTCTGACCGACGCGCATGTCGAGAAGCTCCGCTCCGGCAACGACCCAGATGTCTGGCTGCAAGTGGAAAAAAGCGTATTGCTCGAACGGCTCGACCATTACTGGAAAGAGCACCTCGCCACGCTTGATGCGCTGCGTCAGGTGGTGTTCCTGCGCGCCTATGCGCAGAAGCAGCCGATCAATGAATACAAGCAGGAAGCGTTCGGACTCTTCGAGAAGATGCTGGAGACAATCCGCGAGGATGTCACCCGGATCCTGTCGACCAGCGAACTGAGCATGCAGGCGGCGCCGATGGAACTGCCGGAATTGCCCGATTTCCTCACCGGTCACATCGATCCATTCACCGGCGAGGATGACAGTCGTTCGATGACGCCGGGAGCACAGTCGATGCTCAGCGCGCTGGGCGGTGGCGGTGTGGCATTGGCGGGTGAGGACCCCTATGCCGACCAGGGTTTGTCACGCAACGCGCCATGCCCCTGTGGTTCCGGCCAGAAATACAAGCATTGCCACGGCGCGGCAGGATAATGCCGGCACGATAGATCGGTAAAGCGGCCGTTTGAGAAGTTAGCTCTGTAAACTCTTGATTCCGGGCGACGGGACTTTCATTCCTTTCCGCCAAGCCACTTGGCGAGTTCGCTGCCTGGATCGTCCAGGATCATGCGCGTCAGGCCCTGCTCGATGCTCGCGCCACCGCGCAAGTAGCAGATGCGGTCGGCACTGCGCGCCGCGTCCTCGACATCGTGGGATACGATGATGATGGGGATGGCGATCGACGTTCTGATCTCGCCGAGCAACGCATGTAACGCCCGCCGGGTCGGCTGGTCGACCGCCGAGAATGGTTCGTCAAGCAGCAGCACATGGGGATCGCGAGCCAGGGCACGGGCGAGCGCGACCCGCTGCTGCTGCCCGCCCGAAAGCTCGGCCGGCAGTCGCCCCCCAAGCCCATCAAGATGCACGCGCTCGATCAAAGCGGTGGCGCGAGCTTTACGCTCGGCCCGGGGACGATCGAGCATCGCCTCGGCGACATTCGCAAGCGCCGTCTTATGCGGAAAAAGCGCATAGGACTGGAACACTAGCCCGACCCGGCGTGCCCGCGCCGGCACTGCGACTCCGCGACTTTGATCAAGCCAGGTCTCCCCGGCGCACGCGATGCGGCCTCGCGCGGGCTGGTAGAGGCCCGCGATCGATCTGAGGATGGTTGTCTTGCCCGCACCCGACGGGCCGACCAGTGCCAAGGTCTCGCCGGGTGCGACCTCAATCTCGACCGCAAGCGCAATCGGCCCGTGCTGATAAAGGCTGACAGAAAGCCCCTCAGCCACGCCGCCTCGTCCTGCCACTCAGTACGAAACTCGCCGTCACCGCCACGAGCGAGAAGGCCATCAGCAGCGCGGCCATGCGCGCCGCCGCCGGATTATCGAACGCTTGTACGCGATCGTAGATCGAGAGCGCGAGGGTGCGCGTCTCACCCTGGATCGAGCCGCCGACCATCAAGACCACGCCGAACTCGCCGAGCGTATGCGCAAAAGTGAGCACCGCGCCGGTGACGATGCCAGGCCAGGCGAGAGGCAGCTCGATACGCCAGATTGTGCGCCAGAGCGAAAGCCCGCAGGTCGCAGCGGCATCGCGCAGATCTTGGCCGATGCTCTCGAAGGCGCGCTGGGCGGGCTGGATGGCGAACGGCAGGTTCACCAGCACCGAGGCGACCAGGATGCCCTCGAAGCTGAACACCAGCGCACCGCCGAACAGCCCGGTCCAGATGCGACCGACCGGCGACTCCGGTCCCATGCCTACCAGCAGGTAGAAGCCGATCACGGTGGGCGGGAGCACCAGCGGCAAGGTCAGCGCGGATTCGATCACGGCGCGTCCACGCATGTGGGTGGTCGCCAGCCATCGTCCTGCGATCACCGCGATCGGCAGCAGGATGGTTATGGTCAGCACGCCGAGAAGGAGCGAAAGTTGGAGCGCCTTCCAGTCCATCGCGGCTTAGCGCGCCTCTCCCGGCAGCGCGAACCCGTAACGCACGAAGATCCGCCGCGCCGCCGGCTGTTGGACATACCGGTAGAAGCGCTGTGTGACGAGGCCAGCCCCCTTTATCAGCACCATCCGCTGGCGTAGGGGTTGATGCCAAGCGGCAGGGAGCAACGCATAATCGGCGCGCGCGGCGAACGCCGGGTCGAGCACCAGCGAATAGGCGACGATGCCGCCCTGCGCGCCGCCCGCGGTCGCGAATTGCAGCGCCTGGGAGACGTTCTCGCCGAGCACAAACTTGCCAGCAAGTGGCACCCACAGCCGGGCATGCTTGAGCAATTCCTCGGCACGCTTGCCATAAGGTGCATGGTCCGGGTTGGCGATCGCGAACCGGGTGATCTGCCCCGCCCGGAGCGCCGTGCGCAGGCCACTGAGTTTGTTGTCGACACTCAGCGGCGAGCCTTTGGATGCGACCAGGGCGAGCCGGCCGATGGCATAAAGAGTCCCGCGATCGACGGCCTTGCCCGCCTTGGCGAGATCGAGCGCGTAATCTTCGTCGGCCGAGAGGAATAGCTGGAACGGCGCCCCCTGCTGGAGTTGGCGGTAGAAGTTGCCCGACGAGCCGAAGGTGAGCGAAACCTCCTGGCCGGTGTCGCGCTTGAACGAGGCCGCGACTTCGCTCAACGCGAGACGAAGATCGGATGCTGCGGCGATGTTCGGTGCCTGCTGGGCCGAAGCCGGCACGGTGGTTCCCAGCGTCAGGACCAGGACGCCCAGCAGTCTTGTCATGAACTGGATCACGTTCGCATCTACTCCGACAGCGATGTATGCCAAGACGCACATCGCAGGAGGACCGCGCATCTGTCAACGAGGATGCGTGGCCGAGGAAAAGGCAGTAATCTGGGCAAGTCCGAACGGGCGTTGTTGAAACTCGAGCGATGCGAACACTACCGGAAGTAAACGGCACAATTTCACATCGGCATCTGCAAATTATCCCAGGCTTTCGACAAATGCACGACCTCTTCGCCTGGCGATCATGTCGATCGGGAAGATTTCCTGTATCACGCCGTAACCTGTGTCACCGCGCGCCTTCAATTCAAAGAATGTGTGGTGAACCTCGATCGGTGTGTAGCAAATCCAGTTGTGATTGGACAGGACGCGGCCCGAGACCCTGTGGGTGCGATCATCCTTGTCGACAAGTGAAATGTCGAGACTGACCGGCAAGACGCCCGCGCGTGTCACAACCATGCTGCCTGATTTGAGCCCGTACACTTTCCCCTTCTCGAGCACATAACCGTGCGCGACAGCATACTGGTTTTTGGCATCGGCGAACACGTCATTGCTCCAGATGACATGCCAGCAGTAATCTTCACCGAAGTGACCATGCGACCAGCACATGGCACTCATGTTGCGCTCAGTGCGGGCGCCCCAGCTATGATCCATAGTATCGACACAGTCGACATCGAAACTGCGGCCATAGAGCTTGAGCGTACCAGTCACGCGGACGGTCATATCGAAATGTCCGGCATAGCCTTCGCCAAAACCCGATTTTGCGATCTGATCCGCCCGGTTGGCGGGAGCAAGCGGCGACATCGCAGGGTCGTGGATATCGAACGGGTCCATCAGGCCGCGAATATCGAGATGGAATTCGGTATCGTCGGTTCCGACATAATCGATACGGTAGTCGCGCGGCGGATTGACGCATCGCACCTCCAGCCCATTGGGCAGCTTGTAATGAAGGAAGCTGGTCGGCGCCGGCAAATGCTGGTGCGAATCGAAGTAAAGTACCTTGGTGCGATCAACATCGAGTTCGTTAAATATAATTATTTCTGAAACGCTGACGCCAAGCGAGGGACGAATTACCGTGTAGATGCTGCACACCAGATGGTGTTCTGGGATATAAAAGGAGAAATAATTGGTTTCGGCAAAATGATAATCGACATCGTTGGGCGTATGCAACTCAGCATCTTGCGCGGTAATCATGGCTACTCTCACTTTCATTCCCCGATGTGCGGGGATTTTATGATACGCCAAGTTATAATCCCGCTCATGCAGCGGCAAGGGTTATTTCGCCGGGCTGCACAAAATCCAACAACGCCGGAAACCGGCTGGGGAAGTTTGGGGCAATATGGCAACAAGTCGCCGCCACCGCTGCGGCCACCCTATCGCGCATCCGCCGCAAACGTATCTTCTCGCGGACATACCTGCGCCGGTTCAGGGTTCGGCTAGTGGTTGGCCCCGGTGAATAACATTGCAGCCAGAATGCATCGTCGGTAATGCGTGAAATAGCGCGTCTTACTCGGGAGAGGGACAGGAAATGAGACTGGCGGACAACGCCTCCAACCCGGGCGATCTCGAGCCGCTGGTCAAACGCCTTCTCTCGCAAAAGGCCAGCGCTCGCGGCGATCAACCCTATCGCAGTTTCCGCGTGGAGGAGGTGTCTGAGCTGCTGCGTCAGTTCTTCGCGAAGGAAAATCTCGCCGCGAGGGTTGATAACGTGATGAGGGTCGGCGGCGGGGCGTCCAAGGAACAGTTTTCGTTTTCGCTATCGGCCACCGGGCAAAGCGATGGCCGTTACATGCTTCGCCTGGACCCGCTGGCAGCAATCGTCGAAACGGATCGAGAGCGTGAATTCCAGACGATCCGCGCAATGGCGGATATCGTTCCTGTACCCAAGGCGCTTCTGCTCGACCCGAAAGGCCGGCATTTCGGCCAGCCAGCCGCAATCATGACCTTTGTCGAGGGCACGACAAAGCCCAGCGCAGAGGGGGGAACGAGCAATGTTACCGGCATGGGCACTTTCATTCCGGCTCGCTTCCGGGCCCTGTTGGCGCCGCAGTTCATCACCCATCTCGCTGCGATTCACGCGGCGGACTGGCGTCAGGGCGAACTGGCTCGCTTCGACGTACCCGACGCGGACCCGCAACAGGCCGCGCGCTGGCAGGCCAATTGGTGGAGCTATCTCTGGCAACAGGATCGCGGACAGCCGTTGCCGATGGCGGCGCTGGCGATGGTCTGGCTTCGGGAAAATCTTCCACCGACGTCCGAATTGGTGCTTGTCCACGCAGATTATCGCACCGGCAATTACCTGTTCGACGAAGCGAGCGGCGAGATAACCGCAATTCTCGACTGGGAATTCGCGCATATCGGCGATTATCACGAGGACCTGGGCTGGGTCGTCCAGCGTATTTTCGGATCATCCGACGGCGACCGCTTCTACGTCTCGGGGCTGATGGAGCGGGACGAATTCCTCGACGCCTACAGCGCCGCGACGGGGCGCAACGTCGATCCCAAAGCGCTCAAGTTCTATGAGGTGCTGGGTCTTATGAAGATGCTCGCCATCACCCTCGCGACCTGCGTGAAAGTTGCACGGAACGGTCAGAACCATCAAGGCATCCTGGCGACCTGGCTTTCCACCGCAGGGCACATTTTCACGTCTGAACTCTGTGATCTTCTCGAAAGGGATTGATGCAATGAACCCTTCTCCGCAGGTCCGTCTCGATAGCATGATGAAGGCGCTTACGGATGTCATCCTGCCTGCAATTCCTGCGGCGAGCGAGCTTGCGGTTGAACAGGCGCAGCTGCTGCTGGGGCATCTCGCGATTTTGCGCGGTCAAATCGCTTTTCTCGGCGAATTCGAAGATACCGAACTGCGGGCGGCAAGAACGCTGGCCAATGCGCTGGGTGCGATTGCCGAAGGCAGCCGCTGCACCGAGGCGGCAGCAGCCGACCTTGCGCGCCTGGGGCCAAATGGCACCCTCGATGAAACGCTGATGGCGCTGGAAAGTCTCATTCTGGCGGCAGCTGAGGACGGGACGCCTGAATTCAAGGCGCAGCTTCGAAAGCTGGTCATTCGCCACGGTCGCATCATGGCCGATCTCAATCGCAGCGTCTTTGCTGGCACGCGCTTCGAAGTCGCACCAGATAGCCTGCCGCCGCTGCCCGAAGCGCTCGCCTCTGCCGCCGCCGCCATGGGCACGATAGCGTGAACTTCGAGTAAGATATTGGCTCCCCGAGTAGGATTCGAACCTACGACCAAGTGATTAACAGTCACCTACTCTACCGCTGAGCTATCGGGGAGCAGCCCGGTTTCCCGGGCAGGCCCAGTCTCCCGGGCAGAAATGCGCGTATATCAGTGCGGGCTGGTTTGGCAAGACCGGAAGGGGATTGCTGACAGCTTTGACGGTCATCCCGCCGAGGGCGCTGCGGTCACACCTGGAACTGTTCGGCAAAGATGCGCTCATCAAGGCTGCTGCCGGGATCGAACAGCAGCGTCAGTTCGCGGTTGCGGGCGATGGCGATATGCACCTCCTTGATATCGCGCACTTCCTTCTGGTCGGCTACGGCGGCGACCGGGCGCTTGTCAGGCTCGAGCACACGGAAGCAGACTTGCGCCTTGTCGGGCAGGATCGCCCCTCGCCAGCGGCGTGGCCGGAACGGGCTGATCGGGGTGAGCGCCAGCATGTTGCAACCGAGCGGCAGGATCGGGCCGTTGGCGGAGAGATTATAGGCTGACGAACCTGCCGGTGTCGCTTCCAGCACCCCGTCGCAGGCGAGTTCCGCCATGCGAAGCTTGCCGTTGACCCGCACCTCCAGCTTGGCGGTCTGGCGGGTTTCGCGCAGCAGCGAGACCTCGTTGATTGCGTAGTAGCTGTGCTCCGCGCCGCCGTTGGTGAAAGCGGTCATTTCCAGGGGGCGGACCGCGACGGGCCTGGCCTTGGCAACCCGCTCGCCGATCGCGCGGCTGCTTTTCGCCTTGTTCATCAGGAAGCCGACAGTGCCGTGGTTGAGCCCATAGACCGGCATCACCCGGTCGAGATCGAGCATCCGGTGCAAAACATGCAGCAGATACCCGTCGCCGCCGAGCACGACCAATGCCTCGGCCTCTTCGGGCCGCACCCAATTATGTGCGCCCGTCAGCCCGGACGCGGCGTCCTGGGCGCGCGCATCGTCCGAGGCGAGAAGGGCCAGGCGCGGGGATTTGTTCATCATTCGGATTGATATGGCGGCGTTGATGCTTTGGCAAAGGCTTTGGCGTAAGCACCGCATCCATGACCCGAATTCCCCGAGCGACCAGCGATGGCGGGCGCGATGCCCTGACCGGTCTGCCCGGTATCGAGGGCCTGCGCGACCGGCTGGGGGAATGGATCGTACAGGGCCGCAGCGAGGGGGAGGGACCGCGCCTGCACGCGCTCCTCCTTGCCTTGCGCCGCTTCGATGCGCTGAATCTGGCCTATGGCGCTGCCGCTGGCGACGCCGCTTTGGCTACCGTAGCGGCGCGTCTGACCCAGTTCGCTGCCATCGAACTTGAGGGGCCGTGGATGGCGGCACGCTCGGGCGGTGGCAATTTCATCCTTATCGCCAATGAAAGTTGCAGCCGCCAGCGCTGGCAATTGTTCGCCGGGCAGTTGGCCGACCTCATCGCCCGGCCGATCGCCACCGCCTCAGGTGGGGCGCTGCGACTTTCACCCAGGCTCGCCCTGCTGCGGGGCGTCGGCGGCGAGAACAGCGAGTCGATCCTCGACCGGCTCGGCCAGACCATCGCCAACATGCAGCGCCAGCAAGGCCGCCGGCTGGCCTGGGCGGACGGCGAGACCACCCGGCAGGGGCGCACCGCGGCGCAGCTGGAAGCCGATCTGCTCCGCGCGATCGACCGCGACGAAATCGAAGTGGTGTTCCAGCCGCAGTTTTCGCTGCCCGAAGACCGGCTGACCGGCGCCGAGGCGCTGGCGCGGTGGAACCATCGCAAACTGGGCAGGATCGGCGCGGGGGCGCTGTTCGCCATCGCCGAGCGCGCGGATCATGTTGCGCCGCTGTCGCGCCACATCGCCGGGTTGGCGCTGGGCGCAGCGAGGAGCTGGGCCAGCCCGCTGCGCATGTCGCTCAATGTTACCGCCCTTCAGCTTTCGGCGGAAAGCTATGCGGACGAATTGACGGCGATCCTGCGAGAAAGCGGTTTTCCGGCGGAACGGCTGACCCTGGAAGTTACCGAGCAGGCCTTGCTCGCCGACATCAAGATCGCCGCCCGCACGCTCACCGAACTCAGCGCTGCCGGCATCCGCATTGCGCTCGACGATTTCGGCGCGGGTTTCTGCAATTTCCGCTATCTCAAGCTGCTGCCGCTCGATTACCTCAAGCTCGACCGCTCGATGGTCGACGGCATCATTGGCGATGAACGGGACCTCGCGGTATTCCGGGGCATCGTCGCCATGGCCCGGGCGCTCGGCCTCGGGGTGATCGTCGAGGGAATCGAAAACGAAGCCCAGCGCGCGCTGGTCGCCGACGAAGGTTGCGCGTTCTATCAGGGCTTCGTGCGGGCCAAGCCGATGAGTGCGGCGGCATTTGCAGAGCTGGCGCGGGCGTAATCCTTCGCTCAACCGGAAGTGCTATCCAGCCTTCCGCGCGATTGCGCTTAGCCCCTTGGTCAGCTGAAACAGGCCGTTGAGCCGCGCCTTGGGGTCGGCCCAGTGGCGGGTGACGACGATCTTGCTGTCTGGCCTTAGCTTGATCGTGCCTTCCAGCCGCTGGGCATAGGCGATCAGCCCGGCCGGGTCGGGGAAGTTGTCGTTGTGGAAGCTCACCAGCGTGCCCTTCGCACCGACATCGATTTTGGCGATATTGGCGTCGATCGCCATGCGCTTGATCCCGATCAGCTTGATCAGATTGGCGGTGGCATCGGGCAGCGGGCCGAAGCGGTCGATCATTTCGGCGGCCAGACCCTCGATGGCGGCCTCGTCCTCGGCATCGTTGAGCCGGCGGTAAAGCGCCATGCGCACAGCAAGATCGGGCACGTAGCTTTCCGGGATCATGATCGGCGCATCGACGGTGATCTGCGGATTGAGCGCGGAGCGTTCGCGCTCCAGCCCAATCTCGCCCGCCTTGGCCGCCAGGATCGCGTCCTCCAGCATCGACTGGTACAGCTCGAAGCCAACCTCGCGGATATGGCCCGACTGCTCGTCGCCGAGCAGATTGCCGGCGCCGCGGATGTCGAGATCGTGGCTCGCGAGCTGGAAACCGGCGCCCAGACTATCGAGATCGCTCAGCACCTTGAGCCGCTTTTCCGCGACCTCGCTGAGCGCGGTATCGGTGGGCGTGGTGAGGTAAGCGTAGGCGCGCAGCTTCGAGCGGCCGACCCGCCCGCGCAGCTGATAGAGCTGGGCAAGGCCGAAGCGGTCGGCGCGGTGGATGATGATGGTGTTGGCCGAGGGAATGTCGAGGCCGCTTTCGACAATCGTTGTCGACAGCAGCACGTCGTATTTGCCCTCATAGAACGCGCTCATCCGCTCCTCGACCTCGCCGGCGCTCATCTGGCCGTGGGCGGTCACCGCCTTCACCTCCGGCACAGTCCGGTGCAGCCATTCCTCCAGATCGGGCATGTCGGCGATGCGGGGGACGACGATGAAGCACTGCCCGCCGCGGTGATGTTCGCGCAGCAGCGCCTCGCGCATCACCATGTCGTCCCACTCCATGACATAGGTGCGCACCGCCAGCCGGTCGACCGGCGGCGTCTGGATGGTGGATAGCTCGCGCAGGCCAGACATCGCCATCTGCAGCGTGCGCGGGATCGGCGTCGCCGTCAGCGTCAGCACATGGACATTGTCGCGCAGCTGCTTGAGCTTTTCCTTGTGGGTAACGCCGAAGCGCTGCTCCTCATCGACCACGACCAGGCCGAGCCGCTTGAAGCTGACGGTCTTCGACAGGATGGCATGGGTGCCGATGACGATGTCCATGGTTCCATCGGTAAGCCCGGCCCTCGTGTCGCGCATCTCCCTGTCCGGCACCAGCCGGGAGAGTCGGCCGATGTTAAGCGGGAAGCCGGCAAAGCGCTCGGTGAAGCCGGTAAAGTGCTGGCGGGCGAGCAGCGTGGTCGGCGCTACCACCGCGACTTGCTGGCCGGCCATGGCGGACACGAACGCGGCGCGCAGGGCGACCTCGGTCTTGCCGAAGCCGACATCGCCGCAGATCAGCCGGTCCATCGGCTTGCCCTCGGCCAGGTCGGACAGCACGTCTTCGATGGCGCGCTCCTGGTCGTCGGTCTCCTCCAGGGGAAGCGCTCGGCGAACTGGTCGTAGGCGGCCTGTTCGGGGAGCAGCACTGGCGCATGGCGCAGGGCGCGGGCGGCGGCGGTCCGAAGCAATTCATGCGCGATCTCGCGGATGCGCTCCTTGAGGCGCGCCTTGCGCCGCTGCCAGGCCTCGCCGCCAAGGCGGTCCAGTGCGACGCCCTCATTCTCGCTGCCGAAGCGCGACAGCACATCGATGTTCTCGACCGGGATGAACAGCTTGTCACCGCCGGCATAGGTGAGCGCAACGCAGTCGTGCGGCGAACTGCCCACGGGGATCGACTGCAACCCCTCATACCGCCCGATGCCGTGACCCATATGGACCACCAGATCGCCGGGAGTGAGGGCGGACAGTTCGGCGAGAAAGGCATCGGCGCTCTTCTTGCGCTTCTTGCGACGCACCAACCGGTCGCCGAGAATGTCCTGCTCGGTGATCAGTTCCAGATCGGCATTGGCGAAGCCGGTCTCGAGCGGCAGCACCAGTGCGGCGGGCACGCCCTTTGCCGCCAGCCCGAGCGCTTCCTGCCAGCTCTCAGCCAAAGCCGGGGCGGGCGCCCTTGCACCTTTTGGGCTGGCCTCGCCAAGGATCGAGACGATGCGCGCGCGGCTGCCGGTCGAATAGGCGGCGATAATCGCCTTGCGGCCGGATTTGGCGACGGCATGCAGGTGCCTGGCCGCTGCCTCATAGACATTGTCTCCGCGCGCGCGTTCGGGGGTGAAGTCGCGGGCGCTGGCGAAGCCGCAGTCGATGATTTTGCCGCTTTCGGGCTGGGCGAAAATGTCGGCGCGGTGGATCGGCCAGCTGTCGAGCTGTTGGTCCAGTTCCGCACGGGCGAGGTACAGGGCGGCGGGCTCAAGCGGGCGGAAGCTGCCGGGCGCTTTGCCTGAGGTGTCGCTGCGAGTGGCGAAATAATCGGCGATGTCGGCAAGGTGCTCCTCGGCGGCGCCCAGCGCGGCGTTGTCGATCACCATCAGGTCGGCACCGGAAAGATGATCGAACAGGGTGGCTAGCCGCTCCTCGAACAGCGGCAGCCAGTGTTCCATCCCCGCCAGCCGCCGGCCGTCGGTAACCGCCTGATAGAGCGGATCGCCGGTGGCATTTGCTCCGAACAGTTCGCGGTAGCCGGTGCGGAAGCGCTTGACCGACGCCTCATCGAGCAGCGCCTCGCTGGCCGGAAGCAGCAGATGCTGGGCGACGGTGCCGGTCGAGCGCTGGGTGTTGGGGTCGAACAGCCGCAGTGTTTCCAGCTCGTCGCCAAAGAAATCGAGCCGCAGGCCCTGGTCGAGGCCGGAGGGATATACATCGAAGATCGAGCCGCGCACGGCGAATTCGCCAGCGTCCGCCACGGTGTCGGTGCGCGAGTAGCCCTGGCGCTGGAGCAGGCCGATCAGGCTTTCGCGGGCAATCTCCATGCCGGGCTTGAGCAGCCGCACCGCCTCGCGCACGCGGAAGGGCGTGACTACGCGCTGCAACAGTGCGTTGGTGGTGGTGACCAACAGCTGCGGGCCCCGCGGCGCTTCTTGCAGCCGGTGCAGTGCCGACAAGCGGCGGGCGCTGACCGACAGCGCCGGGCTGGCGCGGTCGTATGGCAGGCAATCCCAGGCGGGAAACTCGATGACTTCCAGCTCGGGCGCGAAATAAGCTGCGGCGTCGGTAATGGCCCGCATCGCGGCATCGTCGGGCGCGACGAACACGACGCGGGAGGGCGCGGCGCGGGCGAGGTCGGCCAGCACCAACGGCTGCGCGCCGCGGGCGAGGGCGGCGAGGGTGAGGGGGGCTTTGGCCGAAAAGATGCGGGACAGGTCGGACATGGCGGGAGCAGTGCCCCTAGCGGGGGATTGGCGGGAAGCCCAGACCTCAGCCCTGAGTTTGTTTCAGGATAATCTCATATACTTGTCGCGGACTTACAATGCGAAAAAACTGAACGGCCTTGGTGAGGGCGGGAACCCACCAGCCGATCCCATTGAGCGCGTTGACCGAGAACATTGAACTGACGTCGAATTCGATTGTGCCTGTTCCATCCTTGTGTTCGGAAAGTTCGATCCGGGGAAGTCGATGGATATCGAGCGAGGTGAAGTTGGAGCCGCGGATTACTAGGACGCGCTGGTTGGTGATCGCATACGTAAGCCTTTTACGAAGCATCGCATCATGCCAAAACCGACCAATCATAATGTAAAATCCGACTAGAAGGAAAGGCAATCCCCAAAGGCGAAAGAACCAGTCAGGCTCCTGACCTGCGTCGGGAAAGGTCCAGACCATATAATTCCAGAAGAATGCGAAGCCGCCCCATAGGAGGCTAAATGGAATTAGAAGAGCATCCTTTCCGCTCAGTGCTAGACCTTGTTTTGGCTGACCCGACCACAGGACGTCTTCGCCTGAAAGCAAATAGGTACGGAATCTATCAGTTTCGGCTGGTGGGAGCATGTCGCCTCGTAACCGACATACTTGGAGTGCGCCAGTCGAAGCAAGCTCACCGCGGAATCTCCACGTAATCCAGCTTCTGCATCAGAGCCATTTGCGCACCGGCATATTCTTCAGGCACGCTCAGCGTGCCCAGCGCCCAGGCCATGACATCGACATCGTCTTCGTCGATCAGCGCTTCGAACCAGCCAATTTCCGCTTCGCCCCAGCCCCCGGCATAGCGATCGAAAAACCCGCCGATCATATAATCGGCTTCGCGCGTGCCGCGGTGCCAGGCGCGGAATTGCAGGCGGCGGAGGCGTTCGTCGATAGTCATGGCGCGCGGTTAGGGGGACAAGGAGGTGGAGGCAAGTGCCGGCGCAGGGAACGGTGTGTGCGGCACAGGCGTTTAGGCTGCACGATAGCTTGCCGGAGACATCTCATGCTGACCCTGCCCGATCTGCCTTATGCTTATGACGCGCTCGAACCGGCGATGTCCGCCGAGACGCTCCACCTGCATCATGACAAGCACCATGCCACTTACGTCGAAAAGGCGAACGAGTTGGCGCAGAAGGCCGGGCTTGGCGATATGGCGCTGGAAGACCTGATTTGCGAGGCGCGCGGGCGCAAGGACCAGAAGTTGTTCAACAACGCCGCCCAGGCGTGGAATCACGCTTTCTTCTGGGAGTCCATGTCCCCGAACAAGAGCGCCCTCGATGGCCAACTTGGCAAGGCGATCACCAGTGCATTCGGCAATCTGGCGGGGCTGAAAAAGGCGTTCGTCGAGGAGGGCGTCAACCACTTCGCCTCGGGCTGGGTGTGGCTGGTGCTGGACCGCGACAAGGGTCTCGAAGTGATCTCGACCCACGATGCCGACACTTCGCCCCACATCAGCCACACTGTCAGGGGTATGACACTCACCAGAACCGGGCGCACCCAAACTAGCATATAATCGCGTGCAGTCACGTTGAGGATACGCATG
>JANLQW010000136.1:0-3876 GCA_031368085.1 Novosphingobium sp.
CTCGCGTCCTCGCTGGCATGGGAACCCCCACCCCAACCCCTCCCCGCCGGGGAGGGACTTTATAGGTTTCGATCAAGACGATTTGATATAATTCGGTAGCTCAGCCTGTTGAACCGGCGGCAAAGCAGGTTTCTTCCTACTGCTGATTATCCCCAGTCGCCTCATTGAGAAACTCATCGTTGGCTGCCGCCGGCGGGTCAACCGGGATCAGGCCGCCGTTATCGTCAGGCCCCTGCATGCCCGGCGGCGGCTCACGGCCAGGCGAGCTTGACCCCTGCTCTTCAGGCGATTGCCCCGGCTCGATCAGGTTGCCGTTTTCGTCGATGAACGAATAATTGTCCGGATCGCCGAAAATCACCTCGTCGTCCGGCTCAAGCTGCCAGTCGGGCAGTTTCAGTTCGGTATCGAACTTCTCCACCGGCCGCGACGCTACCGCCACGCGCATATAGGCGGCGAACGCCCGTGCCGGGGCCGAGCCGCCCTGGAGACCCGGCACTGCGCGGGCATCGTCGCGGCCCATCCACACACCGGTGGTGATGCCGCTCGAAAAACCGAGGAACCAGCCGTCCTTGTTCGAACTGGTGGTCCCGGTCTTGCCGGCAACCGGGCGCCCGATCTGCGCCGCGCGGCCGGTGCCGATGGCCACTGCGGATTGCAGCATGTCGGTGATCCCCGCCGCGACATAGGGCGGCACCAGCATCTGCCCGCGCACGGCGGGGTGGGTGTAGAGCACTTCGCCTTCGGTGGTGGTCACTTTAGAAATCCCGTAAGGCTCGATCGCGGCGCCTTTGGCGGATACCGCCGCAAAGGCGCGGGTCATGTCGATCAGCCGGACATCCGAGGTGCCCAGCACCATCGATGGCAGCGTATTGACCGGCGTGGTGATGCCAAAGCGTCGCGCCATGCTGGCAATCGCACCGAAGCCGATCTCGCTGCCAAGCTTGGCCGCAACCGTATTCTTCGAATAGGCGAAGGCCGTGCGCACATCGATCTCGCCGGCGTAGGACCCGCCCGAATTATGCGGGCTCCAGCCCTCGATGGTCACCGGCTCGTCAACCACCCGGTCATTTGGCGTCATCCCCGATTCCAGCGCGGCGAGATAGACAAACAGCTTCCAGGCCGAGCCCGGCTGGCGCACCGCATTGGTCGCCCGGTTGTAGTTGGAGGTGACGTAGTCGGTGCCGCCGACCATCGCGAGTACCGCGCCGTCGCGGTCGAGGCTGACCAGCGCGCCCTGCGCGCCCCTGGGCACATTGCGCAAAACCGCGGCGCTCGCCGCACGCTGCATGGAGACGTCGAGCGTCGTCCACACTTCGATTGGCTGGCCCACGTCCTGCAGCAGAAAATCAAGCTGCGGCAGCGCCCAATCGGTGAAATAGCGCACCATGTTCTGCCCCTTCTGCGGGGCAATCTTCACTGCTTCAAGATCGGCCCCTGCGGCCTCCGCAGCGGTAATCGTGCCATTGGCCTGCATCACCGCGAGCACGGTCCTGGCCCGCTTGACCGCCGCCTTGGCATCGGCCGTCGGCGAAAACCGCGACGGTGCTTTTACCAGACCGGCAATGATCGCCGCTTCCGGCAAGGAAATATCGGTGCCGGGATGTCCGAAGAATTTTCGCGCCGCCGAATCGACACCGTATGCCCCGCCGCCGAAATAGACCTTGTTGAGATAGAGCTCGAGGATCTGATCCTTCGAGAATTTCCATTCCAGCGCCAACGCCAGCACGGCCTCGCGGAGTTTGCGGGCGAAGGTGCGATTGTTATTGAGGAACACTGTGCGGGCGAGTTGCTGGGTGATCGTCGAGGCGCCCTGCCGCCAGCGGCCATCGCTGGCCCTCACCGACACGGCACGGGCGATGCCGAGCGGATCGATGCCGATATGCGAACGGAAGCGCCGGTCCTCGACCGAGACCATCGCGGCTTTCATCACTTGCGGTATGCTCTCGTAATTCAGCCAGCGTCCGTAGCTTGGCCCCAGACTGACCAGCTCCGTGCCATCGCGCGCGCGCACGACGACCATCTGTTCCCCGATCTGGCTGCTCTTGAGCTGACCGAAGCTGGGGAGCGATTGCGCGGTGATGCCGACAGCAACGACCACCAGCATCAGACCGAGCAGGCCGATTGCCGCAGCCCAGATCATCAAGCGGCCAAACCAGCCGCGCGGTTTGCGAGCTTTGCGCGTTGGCGGCGGCGGGGGCGGACGATGTTGAACCGGTCGGCGCAGGTTATCGTTGCGTGCCATCAGGCCTCAAAATCCCCCGCCGGACGCGCCGCGCCCGCTAAATCACCCGCGATCTGCATCGCCGCCGCCTAACACAGGCTTAACAGTCAGGGCAAAAGCCAAGCGCTCATCCTCCCCGGATTCGCGCTGCGCCGAGCAATTCTATGCCTTCGGCTTGAATTCCAGCGAAGCGCTGTTGATGCAATAGCGCAGGCCATTGTCGCCGGGACCATCGGGGAACACATGTCCGAGGTGACCTTCGCATTTGGCGCAGCGCACTTCGGTGCGAACCATGCCATGCGCGGCGTCGCGCAATTCCTCCACCGCGTCATCGGCAACCGGCGCGGTGTAGCTCGGCCAGCCGGAGCCGGAGTTATACTTGGTCTGCGAGCTGAACAGCGGTGCGCCGCAGCCGGCGCAGAAATATTCGCCCTCAGCCTTGTTGCCGTCGTATTTGCCCGTAAACGCACGCTCGGTGCCGGCGTGGCGAAGAATCTGGTACTGCTCGGGGCTGAGCCGCTGGCGCCATTCAGCTTCGGTGAGGGTGAGTTTGTCGGTCATCGGCTTCTCCTTCGCTGGGGAGATATGGGGTCACGCCATGGGCTCGACAATAAGCACGACGCCGTCATGGCCGGTAATCCGCATCTTGGTGCCCAGCTCCGCCGCCGGCCCCTTGGCGAGCCATTCGCTGTCGCCCTGCTTGACCCGGCCGGTGCTGCCAGGGGTAATCGCCTCGGTCACCACCACCGTCTCGCCGATCAGCCGCGCGCCGCGATCGTTCATCAGCGGATCGGCGGCGTCGATTGGGTTGCTGCGCAGATAGCGCCGCCCGGTGAACACCGAGACGATCGCCAGGACGGCGAAGATGACGATTTGCAGCGGCACCCCGATCGGCACCAGCCAGGTGAGCAGACCGGTGATGATCGCGGCCCCTGACAACCAGATGAGGAAGACCCCCGGAACCGCCATCTCGGCGGCCGCCAGCAGCAGCCCGATGGCCAGCCAGCCGTAATGCGATCCAAACGCGTTCCAGTCCATCATGCCTGCCCTCTTCCGCCGCCAACAGGCCCGGAAACCGCCTCGCGCACCAGCTCGCCGATGCCGCCGAGCGAGCCGATCAGCTGGGTCGCCTCGACCGGGAACAGGATGGTCTTGGCGTTGGGCGAATTGGCGAAGGCGGCAACGGCCTCGGTATATTTCTGCGCAATGAAGTAGTTGAGCGCCTGGGTGCCCGATGTCGCGATCGCCTCGGAGACCACTTTTGTCGCGCGTGCTTCGGCTTCCGCCGACCGTTCGCGCGCCTCGGCATCGCGGAACGCGGCTTCCTTACGGCCCTCGGCGGACAAGATCGCACCTTGCTTCTCCCCCTCGGCGCGCAGGATTTCCGCCTGCCGGAAGCCTTCGGCTTCCAGGATGTTGGCCCGCTTTTCGCGCTCCGCTTTCATCTGGCGGGCCATGGCATTGGAGATATCGGCGGGCGGGCGGATGTCCTTGATCTCGATCCGCGTGATCTTAACGCCCCATGGCGAGGTCGCGTGATCGATCACATGGAGCAGCTTGGCGTTGATCTCGTCGCGTTTGGACAGCGTTTCGTCGAGGTCCATCGAGCCCATCACCGTGCGCAGATTGGTCGTGGTCAGCTGCATGATCGCGAC
>JANLQW010000149.1:0-2114 GCA_031368085.1 Novosphingobium sp.
CCCGCCGAGGACGGACGCGTGCGCCATGCCGATCTCGACGCCTTCCTGTCGTACAACGCCGGAGGCGGGTTCCGCGCCGCTGGCATCAAAGGCCAGGACCAGCAGATCAAGGTCATCGGCCTGCGCCGCCGCATCGCCGAAGCGATGGCAGCCTCCAAGCGGCACATACCGCACTTTTCCTATGTCGAGGAATGCGACGTCAGCGCACTTGAAGCCCTGCGCGCCGAGTTGAACGAGGTGCGCAATGAGCGGGTGAAGCTGACCGTCTTGCCGCTCATCATCCGGGCGATCTGCCAGACACTGCCTGACTATCCCATGATCAACGCGCGTTATGACGACGCGGCGGAGGTGGTCACGCGCTATACGTCGGTCCATCTTGGCATCGCGGTGCAGACCCCGGCCGGACTGGTGGTGCCGGTCGTCCGCGATGCGCAGGCGCTCAGCCTCTGGGATCTCGCGGCGGAGATTGCCCGCCTCGCCGAGGCCGCCCGCGATGGCAGCGCGAAATCCGGAGAACTGTCGGGCTCGACTCTCACCATCACCTCGCTGGGCCCGCTCGGCGGAATTGCCACCACACCGGTGATCAACCGTCCCGAAGTCGCAATCATCGGCCCGAACCGCATTGTCGAGCGGCCGGTATTCGTACCCGACGGGGCGGGCGGCGAGCGCATCGAAAAGCGGAAGTTGATGAACATATCGGTGAGCTGCGATCACCGCGTGGTCGATGGCTGGGACGCGGCCTCGTTCATTCAGGAGGTGAAGGCGCGGCTGGAGCGGCCGATGATGCTCCTGGCCGGGTGATCTTTCAGCGCACAATCCCGCTGTAAGCGATCCGGCCCGCCTGACCCGCCAGCACGCGCCAGCGCACATGGGTCACATCCTCGGGCGTCGCATAGCGCTCGCCGAGCCGTAGCACCCCCAGCCGTCCCCAGCTGCGTCCGCCATCGACCGAGACCTGCTCGTCATCGCGGGTGCTGGCCTGAAAGGCGATGGCGCTGGGGAGTGGGTTGATCAGGGTAAAGCCGCCGTTGCCGCCATCGCGGCGCCAGCTGACGATCGTCACCACCCGGTCGCCCCGGCTGAGGCGGCTTGCGGGTTCGAGATTGCGGACATTGCCGGGCTGCAGCCGCTCGACGAACACCGCGCTGTCGAGTGCTACGCCCGGATTGGCCAACGCCGGTGCGGCGCCCGCGGCCAATGCAGCCGCGATAACCAGAGTGAGCCGCTTGATGACATGTTCGAACACCCACATTCGCTCCCGCTCCGCCCGTCAACGGGCCTTCCGGGATGCTTTTCGCAAGCGAAGGAAAATTTATGGTTAATGCCGGGTTGAGCTGAATGGCGCTTGCGAATGCCCCCCGCTCAAAGGGAGCGGTGCCGGAGCGGCGATCCGCTTCCCGGCGATGGTGGCCAAGCCAGTTGACAGCCCCGGTAGGCTGCCTTAGTGGCGCGGCCTCCAATCAATGCGCGGGTGTAGCTCAGTTGGTTAGAGTGCCGGCCTGTCACGCCGGAGGCCGCGGGTTCAAGTCCCGTCACTCGCGCCATTTTCTGCCAAAATGCCATCGTCGCAAGGCGTTTGGCTAGGCGGCCTTCTCCCGAAGTTCGATGTTGACCCCGCCGGTCTCGGCGCTGCTGGAAACAAGGAACGACTGGGGAAAGCCGGATTTGGGGAGTAATGTTGATAACGATCGCAGCACCTAGCGCCAGCGGCCTGTTTCCATCCACTTGAGGAAGCTTCTGATCGGAACAAGCCACAGCCACAGCACCCCCAGCAGCGCATAGACGGGCAACTGTGCCAGGCCGGACCAGCCGGCTATCAGGGGTGCCAGAAATGTAGCGATCAGCATGCCATAAAGAAACAGTGCTGCCATAAGCGCGAGTACGCCTGCGGGAATTCGCCAGCTCGGCTCGCTGCGCATCAGCCGTCTCCCTCGTAGAAGCGCGTTGGCGTGACAATCGCGCGCAGTTGCCGGTCATGCGGCTCGCAGGGCAGGTTCTCGCTCAGCTGGCAATCCCAGGCGAGCCCCACCGCGCAGACTGACGGATGCGCGGCCAGCCAGCGGTCATAATGCCCCGCGCCCTGGCCCAGCCGGTCGCCGCGCGGCGTGAAGGCG
>JANLQW010000166.1:0-12765 GCA_031368085.1 Novosphingobium sp.
TTCGCGGATGATCAACAGATCGATCGCCAAGGCAATTTCGCGCTTGAGCGTCGACATGTCCTCGAGTCCCTCGAACACTTTGGCGGGCCGCAGATTGGCGAACAGCTTAAGCTCCCTGCGCAGGCCGAGAATCGCCTGCTCCGGGCGCAAATAGCGCTCAAGATGGTCGCAGCCGAAATCGCCGACCGCGCCGAACAGGATCGCATCCGAGGCTCGCGCGATCTCGAGCGTCTGCGGCGGCAGCGGGTGGCCGTGCTTGCGACAGGCGGCAGCGCCGACATCGCCGTGGGTCAGCTCCAGCGCGCCCAGATCGAGCGCCTGTAGCACCCGCACCCCTTCGCGCGTCACTTCCGGGCCGATGCCGTCTCCGGCGAATACCGCAATCTTCATGCCGCGCCCCTGTCAATCTTCGATCTTGCCCAGCCGCTCGCGCAGCAGGCTGCGCCCCGCCATAACATCGGCGCGCCGTTCGGCAAGCGGGTAGCGGGCAATTGCCGCGCCGAGCCGGTCGAAGGCGTGCAGCAGCGCCGCCCAGTCGCCGGCCTCGGGCCGGGCGACCGGCTCGCCAAAGCCCAGCTCCCGCAGCAGCAGTGCCTCATAGGCAAGCAGCGCGATTGCCCAGCCACGCGCGGAAGGGGCGGCGCAGATCGCCTCCAGCAGGCCGGTCAGGGCCTGATAGAGCGCGGGATAGGGCTGGCGTTCGGGCAGCGCGGCGGCGGTCAGCACCGTCGCCCACGAGATTGCCGCGGCCGGCAGCGGCTCAGTCAGCCAGGGCCCGCGGCTCACGGCCAGTTCGAGCCGGGCTGAGGGCATCCCCGCTCCCGGCCGGGCGGTGAGTTCCGCCGCGACCAGATTGCCCGGGATCAGCACCGGCCGCAGCTGCCGCCCGCGCCCGCCCGCGACATAGCCAGCGACGAGGCCGTGATCGGCGGTCATCAGCCGCACGATCACGCCGGTCTCGCCGTGCGGACGGGATGCGCAGACGATGGCGGGAGCGCGCAAGTGCATGCGCCGGTGGTGAAGCGGGAATCGAAATCACGCAATGGCGATGCAGAAATGCATCACCGGAGACCGCGCGGGAGCTCGCGGCGGGCGGCTTTACAACCTGGCAATCGCCTCCGCGAGCATCCGCACAGAGGCGGGATCGCTGTTCCAGGCAGTGACGATGCGGGCGGCGTCATCGCTCCAATCGTAGAAGGTGAAGCCCTGCGCGCGCATCGAGTCGCGTTCGGCCAAGGTGCTGGCGATGAACAGCTGATTGGATTCCACCGGATAGAGCAATCGGTCACCCGCCGCCGCCGCCAGCTCCTGCGCGGCGGCATTGGCGGCGCGGGCGTTTTCCAGCCACAAACCGTTCTCCACCATCGCCAGCAATTGCGCGGCGAGGAAGCGCCCCTTCGATAACAAATGCCCTGAACGCTTGCGCCGCAGCCGGGCGATCTCTGCAAGCTCAGGATCGAACAGCACCAGCGCTTCGGCGCTCATGCCGCCGTTCTTGACGCAGCCGAAGCTCAGCGCTTCCACCCCGCCGGCGCAGCTTGCCTCGGCCGGCGAGCAGCCGAGAAAGGCAACGGCATTGGCGAAGCGGGCACCGTCCATGTGGAAGCGCAGGCCATGCACGCGCGCCGCCACGCCGATCGCGGCGACGTCTTCCGGACGATAGCACAGGCCGAACTCGCTCGCTTGCGTGATCGACACGGCATGGGGCTGAATCTGATGCACGTCCTTGCGGAGCGGGGCGATCACCGCGCCGATCGCGGCCGGCTTGATCCTGGCGCCCTCGCCCTCGGCCAGCATCAGCGCCGCGCCGTGGGTGAAGAATGCCGGCGCGCCGCATTCGCTGGTCTCGATATGCGCCTCGCGGTGGCAGATCACCCCGCCGTGCGGCGGCACCAGCGCGGCGAGCGCAAGGCCGTTGGCTGCGGTGCCGCTGGCCACCCACAGCGCCGCGCATTCGCGCCCGAACAGCGCGGTAAACGCCTCGTCGAGCCGGGCGCTGAGCCGGTCCTCGTCATAGGGCGCATCGGGCGCGTCGGCGGCCTGCATTGCGGACCAGATGCGCGGATGCACCGCGGCGGCATTGTCGGAGATGAATTGCATGACCACATAGGATGCGGGCGGCCACTCGTGCCGTCAAGCGCCAGCAGGAACAACGCCTTGGACGACGTCACCATAACCCGCCACGAAAACGGCACCCATGGCGAATATCTCGCCCATATCGCAGGTAGCGACCATATCGGGCATCTGACATGGGTAGAGCGGGGCGGCGCGCGGGTGGCCGAACACACGCTGGTCCCGCCCGCAATCGGCGGGCGCGGCATTGCCGCCCGGCTGGTCGAAGCGCTGATCGCCGACGCGCGGGACCATGGCTTCAAGGTGGTGCCGCAGTGCAGCTATATCGCCGCGGCTTTTGCCAGGCATCCGGAATGGGCGGATTTGCGGGGGTGACCGGCATTCCGATGCTGACACCGGACTATTTTGCCTGCTAAAGGCTATGGTCAAAGGATATCAGCTATGTTTGCGATAAACCTCGAACCTGAACTCGAACGGCAAATTTCCGAACTGGCAAAGCGTAGCGGTCAATCGGTCGATGCATTCGTGCAAGAGGCGCTGGTGCGTATGATCGAGGAATGGGACGACATCGCCCTGCTGGAGGATGCACTGCGCGATCCAGATTCAGGAAAGAGAATTTCCCACGAACAGATGAAGCGCGAACTTGGCCTGGACACTTGAATACGACGCAGCTGCGCGAAAGCAGTTGCGCAAGTTAGGCCGGGCCGACAGCCAGCGCATCATTTCCGCTCTGGAGGAAATTGCCAATCTCGCTAATCCGCGAGATCGCGGCAAAATCATGTCGGGCAATTACGCCGGTCACTGACGCTATCGCTTTGGCGACTTCCGCGTGATTACCAAGATCGAAGATGGCAGGCTGGTGATTGTGGTCATTGCCGTGGGACATCGCCGCAGCGTCTATCGCTGAATCAATTCGATTGACCCATCGCATCTTCCATCAATGCTGCATCAAGCCCGGACTTCCACGACCCCTGCCGAATTGAACCGCAGCGCCTTCAGCACCGTCTCGACAATCTGCGGCGCGTTCAGCCCTGCGGCGTCATATTGTTTGTCGGGAGAATCGTGGTCCTGGAAGATATCGGGCAAACGGAGCGTGCGGATCTTGAGGCCGGCGTCGGTCAGGCCCGCGTCGCTCGCCATGGTCAGCACATGCGCGCCCAAGCCGCCGATCGCGCCTTCCTCGACCGTGATCACCACCTCATGCGTGGTCATCAGCTTGCGGATCAGCGCCTCGTCGAGTGGTTTGGCGAAGCGCAGGTCGGCGACGGTGGTCGACAGGCCTTTGGCCTCGAGCTGGTCGGCCGCCTTAAGGGCCTCTGCCAGCCGTGTGCCGAGCGAGAGCAGCGCGACCTTGGTCCCGGTGCGGACGATTCGCCCCTTGCCGATCTCAAGCCGTTGCGGGACCGCGGGCATTGCCACGCCGGTGCCGTTACCGCGGGGATAGCGGAAGGCGATCGGCCCGGCGTCATATAGCGCGGCGGTGTGGACCATATGCACCAGCTCGGCCTCATCGGCCGCAGCCATCACCACGAAATTGGGCAGGGTCGCGAGATATGTCACATCGAAGCTGCCGGCGTGGGTCGCGCCGTCCGCACCGACCAGCCCGGCGCGGTCGATGGCGAAGCGGACTGGCAGGTTCTGGATCGCGACATCGTGCACCACCTGGTCGTAGGCGCGCTGCAGGAAGGTCGAATAGATCGCGCAGAACGGCCGCATGCCCTGCGCGGCGAGGCCGGCGGCGAAGGTGACGCCGTGCTGCTCGGCGATGCCGACATCGAAGCTGCGATCCGGAAACGCTTCACCGAACTTGTCGAGCCCGGTGCCCGAGGGCATTGCGGCAGTGATCGCGCAGATCGTCGGGTCGCGCTGCGCCTCGGCGATCAGCGCCTTGGCGAAGACGCCGGTGTAGCTGGGCGGCCCTGCGGCGGCTTTGGCCTGCTCGCCGGTGACAACATCGAACTTCTGCACGCCGTGGTATTTGTCGAAAGATTCCTCGGCCGGGGCGTAGCCCTTGCCCTTCTGGGTCACGACGTGGATCAGGCAGGGCCCTTCGTCCGCATCGCGGACATTCTCCAGCACCGGGATCAGCTGATCGAGATTGTGCCCGTCGATCGGGCCGACGTAATAGAACCCAAGTTCCTCGAACAGGGTGCCGCCCATCGCCATGCCGCGGGCAAACTCGTCGGTCTTGCGGGCGGCAACATGCAGCGCCTCGGGCAAATGCCGGGATATCCGCCGGGCGATGTCGCGCAGGCCGAGGAACCGCCGCGACGACACCAGCCGCGCGAGATAGGCCGACAGCCCGCCGACCGGCGGAGCGATCGACATGTCGTTGTCGTTGAGGATGACGATAAGCCGGTTGCCCGCCTGCTTGGCGTTGTTCATCGCCTCATAGGCCATGCCGGCGCTCATCGCCCCGTCACCGATCACGGCGATTCCCCGCCCGCAGGTGCCGGCCAGCTTGTTGGCCACGGCAAAGCCCAGCGCGGCCGAGATCGAAGTGGAGGAATGGGCCGCGCCGAACGGATCGTACTCGCTCTCGCTGCGCCTGGTGAAGCCAGAAAGCCCGCCGCCCTGCCGCAGGGTGCGGATGCGCTCTCGCCGGCCAGTGATGATCTTGTGCGGATAGGCCTGGTGGCCGACATCCCAGATCAGCCGGTCGGCCGGCGTATCGAAAACATAGTGGACCGCCACCGTCAGCTCGACCACGCCGAGGCCGGAGCCGAGATGCCCGCCGGTCTGGCCAACGGCCGAGATCATTTCAGCGCGCAGCTCGTCAGCCAACTGGCGCAGGCTCGATTTCGGCAATTTGCGCAAATCGTCAGGGGTTACAACGCTGTCGAGCAGCGGCGTGGCGGGGACTGGGCTCATCATTGCGGCTTTACACATCTAGCCGTCCGGTGTCGAATGCGCCCGTCGCATCCGACCCGTTTGGGTCTGGCCGCCCCTGCAACCGAGAAATATAAAGACGAAGTCAACTACACGCCCCGCAGTGGCCGCGCAGTTCCACGACCGGGCGCACATCGGCGAAGCCCGCATCCTTTGCCGCCGAAACCAGCGCTCCGGTGAGGCGGTCGTCGTCGAGATGGACCGCCTGTCCGCAGCTGTCGCAGATCAGGAAGATGCAATCGTGCCGGCAGCCCGGGTGGCTGTTGGCGATATAGGCGTTGGCGCTTTCCACCCGGCGGGCAAGGTTGGTGCGCACGAACAGATCGAGGATGCGGTAGACGCTGTTCGCCGCAACCCGCTTGGCCCGCAGAGCCGAGACGCTTTCGGCGATATCATAGGCCGAGGTTGGCCGCTCCAGCGCGGCCAATGCGGCAAAGACATCGGCGCGCATGCCGGTCCATTGCTCGCCCGCCTGGGTAAGCGCATTTCGCGCTGCGGCGACCAGCCCTTCACCCGAATACTCGCTATGGTCGTGACCACTCATCGCCCTGCTATACGGCCAGGGGAGCGCTGCGGCAATCAGCGGGAGTGACCGGGCTGGTAATGCGCGGGAAGCAAGCGCTTCAGCGCCGTCACCTTGGCCGCGTCCCAGGCGAGGATATAGGGGTGGCGCGGATTTTTCGCCATGAAATCCTGATGGTGCGGCTCGGCAGAATAGAACCGCAGCCGCGGCTCGATTTTCGTCACGATTGGCCCGCGCCACAACCGCGCCGCGCCGAGCTGGGCGAGATAGGCGGTGCCGACCTGCCGCTGCTCTGCGCTCGCCGGCACCAGCGCCGAGCGGTACTGCGTGCCGGAATCGGGGCCCTGGCGGTTGAGCTCGGTTGGATTGGCGATGACCGAAAAGAAGATGCGCAGCAACTGGTCGTAGCGCACCTTGGCGGGATCATACGTCACCTCCACCGCTTCGGCGTGGCCGGTGTCACCGCGACTGACCGCATCGTAGGAGGCATTGCCGCGCGAGCCGCCGTGGTATCCCGAGACGGCGCTGGTCACTCCCGGAACATGGCTGAACACGCCCTCGACTCCCCAGAAACAGCCGCCGGCAAACACCGCCGTCTTAAGACCAGGCGTTTCCCGCGCCTCGCGGATCGCTACCGGCGCGAGCACGGCGGTCTCTGCGACAGCAGCCTGGGAACAGCCGGCGACAAGTATGAGCAAGGAGTAATGCAATCGAATGCGGATCATGGGTGCCAGTTTCACTGTGTAGTGGCGGCCTCCACCGGAGGGGCCACTCCATTGGCGAGGTTGCTACCTGCATCGGTACCGATGGTCGCAAACACAATCGCTGCCCCCACAGCGAAACCCAGCGCCAGCGAGCGGTAGAGATCGGGCTTGAACAGTCCCATGAAATGACCACTCGGTAAGCGGATATGGTTGATGCAATGGCGCTAGTTCGCCCAAGTGCCCTTACCGTCCAGTGAACGCTGCCAACAAGGCGGACAACTAGCGGTGAGTTGAGCGGTTAACACGATCAAGCGAGTTGCGCATCAGTGCCGGAAGTGACGCATGGCGGTGAAAACCATCGCAATACCATTGTCATCTGCCGCCGCGATCACCTCGTCATCGCGAATCGAGCCGCCTGGCTGGATCACCGCTGTGGCTCCAGCTTCGGCCGCAGCAAGCAGCCCGTCGGCGAAGGGGAAAAAGGCGTCGGAGGCGACCGCGCTGCCTCTGGTGCGCGGCATCGCCCAGCCGAATTTCACCGCCGCTTCGGCCGCCTTCATCGCCGCAATGCGCGAGCTGTCGCGCCGGTTCATCTGCCCGGCACCGATACCGGCGGTGATGCCGTCCTTGGCATAGACGATGGCGTTCGATTTGACGTGGCGGGCGACTGTCCAGGCGAACAGGCAATCCTTGAGTTCCTGTTCGGTGGGCGCACGTCTGGTCACCACCTTAAGGTCGGCGGCGGTGATCGCGCCATTATCGCGGGTCTGGACCAACAGCCCGCCGGTGATCGGCTTGACCGACAGGCCGGTACGGCGCGGATCGGGCAGGTCACCGGTGATCAGCAGACGCAGGTTCTTCTTTTTGGCGAAGATCGCGCGGGCCGCATCGTCGGCTGCGGGGGCGACGACCACCTCGGTGAAAATCTTGCAGATCGCCTCGGCAGTCTCGCCGTCGAGCTTCGTATTCACGGCGACGATGCCGCCGAACGCCGAGACATCGTCGCAGGCCAGCGCGCCTTCCCATGCCGCCAGCAGCGTGTCCGCCTGGGCGACACCGCAGGGGTTGGCATGTTTGACGATCACCACCGCCGGCGCACCGCCCCGGAATTCGGCGGCGAGTTCCAGCGCGGCGTCAGCGTCGCTTAAATTGTTGTAGGACAGCTCTTTGCCCTGCAGCTGCTCGGCCTGGGCGATACCGCGAATATGCGGGCCGACCGGCGTATAGAGCGCGGCCGACTGGTGCGGGTTCTCGCCGTAGCGCAGCTCGGCAGAGCGGCGGCCGGTGACAGACAGCATCTCGGGCAGGGTTTCCTGCTGGTCGGCAAAGGCGAACCACTGGCTGATCATGGAATCGTAGGCGGCAGTGGCAGCAAAGGCGCGCGCGGCCATGCGTTTGCGGAACGGCAGGCGCGTGGCGCCGCCGGTTTCCGCCAGCTCGGCGAGCAGCCCGGGATAATCGGCCGGATCGGTAACAATCGCCACAAAGGCGTGGTTCTTCGCCGCCGAGCGCACCATCGACGGACCGCCGATGTCGATATTCTCGATCACCTCGTCGCGGGTCGCGCCCTTGGCGACGGTGGCCTCGAACGGGTAGAGATTGACCACCACCAGATCGATCGCGCCAATCTCATGCTCGGCCATGGCGGCGGCGTGTTCGGGATTGTCGCGCACGCCAAGCAGCCCGCCGTGAACCTTCGGGTGAAGGGTCTTGACCCGCCCATCCATCATCTCGGGGAAACCGGTGAGTTCGGACACGTCGCGCACGCTGAGCCCGGCAGCGCGCAGCGCCGTGGCGGTGCCGCCGGTCGATACCAGTTCTACACCCCGTGCCGCCAGCGCCTTGCCGAGGTCGGCCAGCCCGGTCTTATCCGACACCGACAGCAGCGCCCGGCGGATGGTCACGTCACTCACGCGGATGTCATCCCAGTCTTCTTCAGCAGCCAGGCGAAATTGCCGCCGCCGCGCGAGACCAGCCCCTGGATGACAAGCTGCTGCACCGGCACCAGCCGCGCCTGCCCATCGACCCACAGGCTCTCCTCGACGGTCACCGCAGCACCTTCACCCGCGCGGAACTGCCAGTAGCTGCCATCGGCAAGCGCCAAGCCGACACCCTGGCTGTCTTCGGACAGACCCGCATCGATTCCGGGCCCGAGGTGGAAACGGATGGCGAAGCCGACCTTGCCGCGCTTGCCCTTGCGCGTGGTCGGCACCAGCAGATCCTCACCGCGCAATTCGCTGCCATCGTCGCGCAGGATGAGGATGCGGCGATGAATCAACCCGTAGCGTGCGGCATAACCGTCGTGGCTGCCCTCCAGCCGGGTCGCCCCGCCGCTGGCGCGACTGGCCGCCTCCCCCTCCAGCGTGCGCCGGTCGATTTCGACCTCGCCGACGCCGGAGCCGATCCGTCCGCCTATCAGCACTGCGGTGGAATTGGCATCGTCGAGCACCAGCGTCGAATGCGCGGCGGTCGCGCGCAAGCCCTGTTCGAGCCGCACCGGCACCAGTCCACCGGCGCAAGCGGAGCCACCGCAATTGACCACGATCCGCTGTCCGGCATGCGAGAATTCGAACGCCAGGGTCGAGGCGCAGCCGCTGCGGGCATGGCGGGCAAGCGGCGGCGGCGCCGCGTCGAACTGGAGGATGGATTTTTGCGCCGCCACCCGCTGATAGCCCCATTGGCGGACATCGCGCAGCGGCCGGGTCCGTACCCGGCTCGCGGCGATCAGCAGGGCAATCTCGTCGGCTTCGATCGCCCATGCACCCTGCCAGCTGCCCAGCGAACCGTCGCCGTGGGTCAGCGCGAGCAGCGGCGGAACCAGCAACTCCAGCATGGCGTCGAGCACATGCGGCGGTTGGCGGCGCGTCGCGGCGTAGCAGGCGCGCAGCTTTATCAGCAGGGCGATCGCTTCCATCTGCCCGAGTGGGCTGCGCGACAACACGCCGCCGTCGTCCCCCACCAGCTCGCCAAGCGCGGCGATCAACCCCGCCTCGCCATACAGCCGCCGGGGCTTGCCGTCGGCCAGCAGCAGGCCCGCAGCGACTATGCCGCACCAGCCGGCGACTTCGCCCAGGCGATCTTCGGCGCGGCCGACATTGCGGTCCAACCAGCGCGCGGTTTCCGCCAGCGCGGCAAGGACGCGTTTGCGCATGTGCTTGTCGCCCGCCAGGATCAGCGGCGCATGCACCAGCCAGTTCAGTACGCGCGTTCCGGCGTTGCCGACACGCCAGGCTGGCCGCTTGCCGGGGCGCGAGGGGGATGACGGATTGGCATCGAGCCAGGCGGACAGGATCCGCGCCGCCACCGGCAAAACCTGCTCACGCGCAGCGCAGGCATCGAGGTCGCCGAGCCAGCCAAAGCTGTGCACCATGCGCTCGAACGGCGGCGTCAGCCGCGCGACCCCGGCAAAATCGACCTGCGCGATCGGCAGCTTGACGCCGTGGACCAGGAAATGACCGGCGCGCAGGGCCTTACCCGCCGCAGCATTCCCCGAAAGCGGATTGTCGACAGCAGCCAGAATACGCGGCTTGCGCTGCTTGCCAATGGGCGACGTCAGCATCGAGCCGGGAACGCCGATCCGGTAGGCGAGCCGCAGCAACCGCTCGCCCGCTCCCAAAGAGGGAGCTGCGAAATCGGCGATGGCGAGGGCGCGGCCCGGCGCGATCAATTCACCCGGCAGGCGATCTTCGGCGATCAGCTCGCTCACCAATCCCTCCTCGTTGCCCGGCCGCAGCGGAATGGCGCGTCTTTCGGCGGAAATCTGCGCGTCACTCGCGGCTCTCGCCTCCCGGAAGACCGCCTCGGCCATGGCTCAGGACAGCCCCTTGAGCGCGGCGATATTGGCGGCATAGCTGCCCGGCCCGCCGCGGAAAGTGGCGGTACCGGCGACCAGCACATCCGCACCGGCCTCGACACAGGAGCGGGCGGTCGCAATATCGACACCCCCGTCCACTTCCAGGCGGATATCGCGCCCCGACTTGTCGATCATTTTGCGAACCGCCTCGATCTTCCTGAGCTGGCTGGCGATGAAGCTCTGGCCGCCGAAGCCAGGGTTGACGCTCATCACCAGCACCAGATCGATGTCGTCGATCAGATAGTCGAGCAGCTTGGCGGGACTTGCCGGATTGAGCGAAATGCCCGCCAGCTTGCCCAGCGCCTTGATCGCCTGCACCGTGCGGTGCGGATGCGGGCCGGCCTCTGGATGGATGGTGATGATATCCGCGCCGGCCTCGGCAAATGCCTCGAGAAAACCATCGACCGGGCTGATCATCAGATGGACGTCGAGCGGCTTGGCGGTGTGTTTCCGCAGCGCCTTCACCACCCCCGGGCCAATCGTAATGTTTGGCACGAAATGACCGTCCATGACGTCGACATGGATCCAGTCCGCCCCGGCGGCATCGATGGCGCGCACTTCCTCGCCAAGCCGGGCAAAGTCGGCGGACAGGATCGACGGTGAGATCAGGGGCGTAATCATGCGTAAAACTGCGCTTAGTCACCACATCTTGTGGCGACAAGCGGGCATTGCCGTTTTCCACACACCATGGCTTCCGCAGTGAAAATGGCTGCGCCCAGCCGTGCGATTGACGCGCCAGACGGGGCAGGGCATGTTCGCCGCGATCATGATCGACCGCAGCGTCAGCGCCCAATCGTCACTCATGGCCCGCGAGACCCGGCTGGTCGATGGTCTGGTGCCCCGCAGCCTGACCGATTCCCCTCTCCCCGAACAGACATGGCAGATGCGGGAGGACCGGTTTCTGCTCCGCGGCTAAGGCGAGCATTATTTCTACTACCTCAAGGGCGAAGGCGTCGCGATCCACCGGGGGGCGGGGGTTGATCTGAGTGAGGAATCGCTCTGGCTCAACGGCTCGCTCTATTCAGCCATCGCCAGCATCAACGGCCTGCTGCCGGTCCACGCCTCGGCTGTTGCCTGCGGCGGCGAGGTGTACGCCTTCACCGGCCCGCCGGGAGCCGGCAAATCGACACTGGTCGCGGCGCTTGGCCGGTTCAGCCTGCCGATGTTCTGCGACGACACGCTGGTGCTCGATCTATCCGATCCCGACCGGATATCCTGCCTGCCCGGTCACAAGCGGCTGAAACTGACGGAAGAAGCCCTCGCCCTGACCGGTGCCGCGCGCGAGGAAAAGGTGAGCCGGACGGTGGACAAATTCTATGCCCGGCCTGCTGCGGGCGATGTCGGCCAGGTGCTGCCGCTGGCCGCGCTGGTGTTTCTCGAGGAAGGGCCGGACGTCGCCATTACCCCGATCCGCGGCGGTGAGGCCCTCGCGCGGCTGCAGGACGACCACTATACCGCCACCTTGTTCGCCGCCGCCCGGCAGTTCGACCGCGCCGCGCACTTTGCCCACCTCGCCCGGCTCGCCCGGCAGATCGCGCTCGCCAGCTTCACCCGGCCGCGCGATCCCGTGCAGTTCGGCGCGGGTGTTGCCTTCGCCGCGGAATATGTCACATCCTGGCACGGCGCCGCCGGGCGCGAAAGCAACACCAGGGTGCCGCCGCCATGAATGCCGCAATCGCCAAATTGACCGACCGCTTCACCGAGACCGAGATCGACGACGAGATCGTCGTCATGCAGCTCGACACCGGCGATTTTTTTTCGCTGACCGGCACCAGCACGGCAATCTGGCGGCTGATCGACGGCAGCCGCGACCGGCAGGCGCTGGTCGCGAAGCTGTGCGCCGAATTTGGCGCGGCGGAGGCCGAGGTCGCTGCCGACGTTGACGAGTTGCTTGGCAAGCTCCGGGGCGCAGGTCTGCTTGGCCCGGGCTGAGGCCTGGTGCCGCAGAGCCCTGACGCTCGAGGCGATGGGCTGGCTCTGCTTGGCGCGGGGTCTGGTGGCACTGGCCCCGCTGCGGCTGTGGCGCGGCCGGCTGGGGCTCGCCGGTGGTGCAGGCGCGCCATTTCTCGACCGGGCTGCACGACTGGCCCGCCACGTCGAACGCGGCGTCGCCCGGCTGCCGTTCCCGAGCAAATGCCTGCCCCAGGCCATGGCGCTGAGCTGGATGCTGCGGCGAAGGGGGATCGCTCACGCGCTGATCTTCGCCGTCCGCCCGCCGGCGCTGCGCAGGGCCGCCGATGCCCTGCACGCCTGGGTCGAAGTCGCGGGAATTCGCCTCAACGGAGACCTGCCGGGCCAATGGATTGTCTCGCTGCGGCTCGGGGAGTGAAGGTTGCAGTCTGGTGAGTGGCGAAATCGAGTGCGAGCGTTTCATTCGCGACTTGCATTTTTTTCAGGAACAGGCAACGCCGGTTCTGAGTTAGGCGCGCGAAGTAGCGCTTGAAACGAATTAGAGGAGCATCGCGATGAGCAAAGTTGCACCGCAGGCCAAAAGCTGGACCAAGCCGGAATTCAAGCGTCTCGGCCAGATTAGAGATGTTGCCAACGCACAGGGCTCTGGTACCCAGGGCGGCGGCGCAAAAACTTAAGGCCACCTCGAAAAATGCTCCCTTTCCAAGGCAATCTAAATCCGATTCAAGGATGCTGAACCGCTGAGGGATTTTGCATCATGAGCCAGCCCGGATTTTTCGATTTGCAGCGGCGGTATGAGGGGCTGGACGCGA
>JANLQW010000168.1:0-4917 GCA_031368085.1 Novosphingobium sp.
CGCCTATCACCGGTTGCCGCCGCTGACCGATCCCGCCGGCACTCCGGTCGGGGCGGTCTATGGCTATACGACAATGTTGTGGAAACTTGCCGAGGATCTGCACAAGGCTGATGGCCCGACGCATCTCGCGGTGATTCTCGACAAGGCCGGCACCTCGTTCCGCAACACGCTGTATGATCAATACAAGGCCAACCGGACGCCGCCGCCCGAAGATCTGGTCCCGCAATTCCCCCTGATTCGCGACGCCACCCGCGCCTTCAGCCTCGCCTGTATCGAGGAGGACGATCTCGAAGCGGACGATATAATCGCCTCCTACGCCCGCAATGCGACAGCGCGCGGCTGGGACGTGACGATCGTCTCGTCCGACAAGGATCTGATGCAGCTCGTCGGCAAGTGCGCCGAGCTTGATGATGGCAGCGGCGGCGGTTGTATCGACATGCTCGACACGATGAAAAACCAGCGCATCGATGTTGCCGAAGTGGTCGAGAAATTCGGTGTCGTCCCGGAAAAGGTTGGCGATGTCCTCGCGTTGATGGGCGATTCGGTCGACAATGTCCCCGGCATCCGCGGCATCGGGCCGAAGACCGCGAGCAAACTTATCCAGGAATATGGCGATCTCGAAGCCGTGCTCGCGGCGGCGCCGGCGATGAAGCCCTCCAAGCTGCGGGACAGCCTGATCGAACAGGCGGAGATGGCGCGGCTCAGCCGGGTGCTGGTGCAGCTCAAGGAAGACTGCGACCTGCCGATCCCGATCGAGGAGTTCGCGCTCACCGCAATTCCGCCCGATCCGCTGGCGGCGTTCCTCGGCAAGCACGGCTTCACCAGCCTGCTGCGGCGGCTGGGCGCAGGCAGCGGCAGCCCCGACCGGGCGAACCAGCTCGATCCGGCGAAACCGGTAACGCCAGCCGCAGCGCCTGCGGCCGGCGCGGCGCGCCAGCCTTTGCCGGCGATGCCGCCGGTCGACCTCGATGCTTACGTCTGCGTCCAGACCATCGAGGCGCTCGACGCCTGGATCGCCCGCGCTTTCGCCGCCCGGCTGGTGGCGATCGACACTGAGACCACCGCGCTCGATGCGATGCGCGCGGAGCTGGTCGGCATCAGCCTGGCGCTCGGTCCAAACGATGCCTGCTACATCCCGCTCGCGCACGGCGGCTCCGACATGTTCGCCGAGCTTCCGCTGCAGATCGAGCCTGCCCTCGCTCTCGCCCGGCTGAAGCCGCTGCTGGAGAGCGATGCGGTGCTCAAAGTCGGCCAGAATATCAAATACGACCTTAACCTGCTCGCCCGGGCCGGGGCAGTGGTGGGCGGCATTACGGTCTCGCCGATCGACGATACGATGGTGATGAGCTTCGATCTTGATGCCGGGCGGAGCGAGGACGGGATCGGCGGCGGGCACGGCATGGATGAGCTGGCGCGCCGTCACCTGGGCCATACCTGCCTTACCTACAAAGACCTTTGCGGCAGCGGCAAGAAGCAAATATCTTTTGCCGAAGTGCCGCTTGACCGGGCGACTCGCTATGCCGCCGAGGATGCCGATGTCACTTGGCGGCTCTACCGCGTCCTCCGCCCACGCCTGGCCGAGGAAAGCGCGACCCGCGTCTACAGCCGCGTCGACCGGCCGCTGATCGCGGTGGTGGCGCAGATGGAACGCCACGGCATCAAGGTCGACCGTGAGCGGCTGGCCGGCCTTTCCGCTGAATTCGGCGTGGCAATCGCGGCGCTGGAAACTGAGATCCATGCGCTCGCCGGCGTGCCGTTCACCATCGGCAGCCCCAAGCAGCTGGGCGATATATTGTTCGACCGAATGGGGCTGAAGGGCGGACGCAAGGGCAAGAGCGGGCAATATTCGACCGACGTCGGCATTCTCGAGGGGCTGGCGGCACAGGGCGTCGAAATGGCCGCGCGCGTGCTCGACTGGCGGCAGCTGAGCAAGCTGCGCTCGACGTATACGGAGTCGTTGCAAGCCGCGATTAATCCGCAGACGGGCCGGGTGCATACCAGCTATTCGCTAGTAGGCGCGCAGACCGGGCGGCTGTCATCGACCGAGCCCAATTTGCAAAACATCCCGATCCGCACCGAAATCGGCCGGCAAATCCGTGATGCCTTCGTCGCCGAGCCGGGACCATATCCTTCCAACCCAAACGTGATCCTCGCCGCCGACTATAGCCAGATCGAGCTGCGCCTCGCTGCGCATATGGCCGATGTGCCCGCCCTCAAGGAAGCCTTCGCGGCAGGCGAGGACATTCATTCCCGCACTGCGCTGGAGATGTTCGGCGTGGTCGATCGCGACACAAGGGGCCGGGCCAAGACAATCAACTTCGCCATCCTCTACGGCATTTCGCGCTGGGGGCTGGGAGGCCGCTTAGGTGTTACGGCGGAAGAGGCGCAAGCGATGATCGACCGCTATTTCGAGCGCTTTCCCGGCATTCGCAATTATATCCACGCGACGCTGGAAAGCGTGCGCGAATGCGGCTTTTCGCAAACCCTGTTCGGCCGCAAGACCTGGTTCCCGCGAATCAATTCGAAGAACCAGGCCGAACGCCAGGGCAGCGAACGCGCCGCGATCAACGCCCCGATCCAGGGCACCAGCGCGGACATCATCAAGCGGGCGATGGCGCGGATGATGCCGGCATTGGCGGAGGCCGGGCTGGGGCATGTGCGGATGCTGCTGCAAGTGCACGACGAGCTCGTGTTCGAACTGCCCGAGGGGGATGTCGCGGCGGCCTCACCGGTGATCGCGCGAGTCATGGCCGAGGCGGTACTGCCGGCGGTCAAGCTCGACGTGCCGCTGGGGGTGGAGATCGGGGTTGGCGCGAGCTGGGGGGCGGCGCATTAAGGGAGAATTCCGCTTGCAAATAATATCAAAAACGGTATAGTGCCCATGTGGACGGTTGGCTTCCTGAATGATGCGGCAATCGCAGAACTATTGACCCTGTCGGTCGAATTGCAGGCCAGCTTTCGACGGATCGCAGAAATGATCGAAGCCAGTGGCCTCGAAAGAATGCGCGAGCCTTATGTAAAGCATGTTCAAGGCAAGCTTTGGGAGATGCGACTGAAGGGACCGGACGGCATTGCGCGTTCGATCTATGTCACTGCAAGCGGACGCAGGGTGATCGTATTGCGGACCTTTATCAAGAAGACTGAAAAGACGCCGCGTCAGGAAATTAAAATCGCCCTTGAGCGAGCAAAGGATGTGAGATGAATAAACAATTCATTCCTGCAAAGGTTCTCTTCGACGAATGGGATAAAGACCCTGAGTTCCGCGCCGCCTACGACGCGCTGGAGGAGGAATTCGCCCTCGCCAACACGCTGATCGGCGCGCGGGTGCATGCCGATCTCAGCCAGGCCGAAGTCGCCGAGCGCATGGGCACCAGCCAGAGCGCCATCGCCCGCCTCGAAAGCGGCCGGTCGCGGCCATCGACGCGCACCCTGCGCAAGTTCGCGGAGGCGACGGGGATGAAGCTGCGATTTGTGCTTGAGCCGGTGAAGGGGGGGTGAGGGAGGAGTTAAGTATTGTGTCCCCAGAACTAGTATTGTGTCCCCAGAACTTCTGTGAAGTATTGTGTCCCCAGAACTTCTGTGCCTAGGAACTTCGGTTGGCCGACCTATCCTCGCTCAAAGGTTATGCAACATTGGCACGGGATTGGCACGGGATCAGCAAATCTGCTAAACGACCCCAATGAAAGTTTGGAAAATCGAAGGCTGGAATGGTGCCGAACGAGAATTTGAGCTTGCGGTGCCTAATGGGCACGAACGTCCGGCAATCATAAGGATCTTGGAACGCCTAGTTTGCCGGCATTTGTCGCCCCAAGAGGTCGTAGAAGCTTCAATTGCTCGTGACCACGAACAACATAATGCACTCTTGGAACCTGTCAGCCAATCCCAATCCGTTGAATCTGTTCATTTCGGGCATGGAGAACGATATTACATCGCAACTCTGCGGCCTATGCAGTAGAAGAGCTAAGATAATGAGAACTAGCCAGACCAAACTCGACAAGTTCAACGAAGTCGCCCGCGAGCTTGAATGCGACGATGACGAAAAGCGCTTCGATGAAAGACTCAAGTATCTTGTGAAACACAAGCCGGTGGAGTTGTCCAAGTGACCGGCCTTATCGCCGCGGTCTTCGCGATACTGCTCGATCCAATCATCATCATTCTGAGGCTGATATCGGGCTATTTTAACCGGAGCATGGCAATCTTGGTGGTGTGCGCAACGATCGTCGCGATTTTTCACGAAGCCATTCTATTCGCAATGCAGTCAGGCAGAGTTTTTGATCCTGTTCATCTATTAATCGGCGTCGGAGCCGCGCTCCTTTGGGGCTTGCCTACGTTTCTGGGCACGAAAAAGAAAAAACCAGAGGACTTGTAACTTACACAATCGCCACGAATGCGGAGCGAGCTTAGTAGCGGTGACAGAATGGGCAGTGGTCATTCGCGCTTGAAAGGGTTGCCTTCATTACCTTTTTGGCTTCTTCCAAAGAGGCGCTCCTAAACTGGTCCCCCTTCCACGCGTTCGTCGCCATGGCATAGGCTAAACTATCGGCCTCGGGATCATTCTCGTTTCGAATGTCGTAATTACCACACAGACCGCACGGGACGATTGCCCCAGCATCCTTAGCGATGTCCGTCATTGCTTCTTGCATATGCGCGTTCATACTGTGACTCTTGGATGCCTTTCCAATTCAAGTTATGATTGCCAAATCTGACGGGTTTGTAAACGCTATAATTGCCCAAAACAAGTTCAGGGGGCATGATACTAATCAGGAGCGCGGGCCTACTTAAGGCCACCTCGAAAAATGCTCCCTTTCCAAGGCAATCTAAATCCGATTCAAGGATGCTGAACCGCTGAGGGATTTTGCATCATGAGCCAGCCCGGATTTTTCGATTTGCAGCGGCGGTATGAGGGGCTGGACGCGA
>JANLQW010000174.1:0-11297 GCA_031368085.1 Novosphingobium sp.
CCCCGCGCCCGTCTGGGGGAGTTCGAGCACGTGGTGCGCCAGACTGTCCCGGGCGCGCACATTCGCACGGTGCCCGCACTGCGCGGCGCGATCCTCGCCTATGGCCCGCCGGACCGGATGATCCAGGTCGCCGACCTCCAGGACATCCCGGAAAACGCTTGGGCGCTGCGCGGTGAGCGGGGGCTGACCTATTCCGATCGAGTGCCGGAGGGTAACAGCCTGACCGAAGGGCGCTGGTGGCCGAAAAACTATACGGGCGAGCCGCTGGTGTCGGTCGACGCGGACCTGGCCGAGGCGCTGGGCCTTGGGCTTGGCGACGCGCTCACCATCAGCCTGCTGGGGGTCAAGCGCACCGCCCGGATCGCTTCGCTGCGCCGGATTGACTGGGACAGCCTGGGCTTCAATTATGTGCTGGTGTTCTCGCCCAATGCCATCGCCGATGCGCCGCACAATCTCGCCGCGACCATCGACGTGCCGCCGGGTGCAGCGAACACCGGACTGCTGCGCCGGCTGGTCCAGGCCTTTCCGTCAAGCTCGGTGATCGAGATCGGCACGGTCCTCAACGACGCCCGCGCGCTGCTGACCCAGATGAGCACCGCGATCCTTGCCGCCGCTTCGGTCGCGGTGCTGGCCGGCATCGCCGTGCTGCTCGGCGCGATCGCCGCAGCGCGCAGCAGCCGGCTCTACGACAATGTCATCCTGCGCGTGCTGGGGGCCAGCCGGCGGCAGTTGCTGCTACTCCAGCTCGCCGAATACGGAATCCTCGCCGCAGTGCTTGCGGGCGTAGCGCTGGTGCTTGGCAGCGGCATCGCCTGGCTTGTCATCGTCCAGCTGTTCGAGTTCGACTGGCTGCCGGATTGGCCGCAAGTGCTGGCCGTGCTGGGTACAGGCCTGGCGCTGGTGATCGCCTTCGCGCTGGCCGGCTCGCTACCGCTGTTGCGGGCGAAACCGGCGCAGGCGCTCAGGGAGCTGTAGGCGCGGGGAATGCCATGGGACTTATACAGCCGTTCCCCATTACGCACTGCCGATCCAGACTATCCCGTAGAATCTGAAGCTATTTATGAATCAATTTGTTGCAAAAACTGACTCGCGCACTGCGTTAGCGTAGGCTTGAGCATCCGATCCTTGAAAGGGACGGCCGAGTGACACGCGACTTTCCCCTCCGGCCGGGTTTATTGCGACTGCAGGCACTCCAGCAATGAGAACGGCCGCAATTGCGATTAACACAACACCAGCCAACATAGCACCTGAGGTTCCAACATTTAACAAAGCCAAGCCAATCAGCCCAAGTATTACGCCCCATATGGGCCAGCGTTTGGTCTCAAAACGCACCGAGGTAATATGCTTTACGGGAAAGTCCTCGCGGATACTTCCTCCAAACAAGCTTTTTCTAACGTTGAATATGATCCTATCAGGCCGAACCTCGCCAAATCCGTTTTCAAACGCGCCACCAGAATTCATAATTTCTTCCCCCGTTAAGTTCCCAGTCCTTGTAATTATCAACTTAACTCTGGAAAGAGATTTTGCAATATTCTTGTAAACAAGAAATTTTGCCCGAGGCTTCTATTTCGGATGATAGCGCAGCCCGTCAGTTGACTACCACCTGAAGCGCACCGCCGCCCCGTAGGTGCGCGGCTGGTTGGGGTAGGCCGAGACCGACAACGGCTGCGCGGGGGAATCGAATATTGTGCTGATGTAGCGGTTGTCGGTCAGGTTGCGGCCCCAGATGGAGAGTTCCAGGCCATTGCTCATCGCATAGGTCAGCGAGCCGTCGAGTTCGTTGACCTCGCGGGTGAACGGCTTGGCCGCATCGAGCCCCGGCTGGAAACCGCCCGGGACCACAAGTTGGGTAATCGGGTTCTTGACAATGAAGCCCGGCAGCCCCTCGACCACCTGCACTTCGGATTCATGATGGAAGCTGACCCGCGCGATCGCGTGATTGCTGTTGGCGAATTCATGATCGTATTGCGCGCCCACGGTGAAGGACCACGCCGGGATGTCCGAAGGGCGAATACCGGTCGCGTCGCCGAAGGCGGACTGCTTGAAGTCGTCGTATTTGGGATCGAGATAGGTTACCGCGCCGGTGAGTGACAGTGCCGGCACAGGGCGGAACTGACCCTCCACTTCGAAGCCGCGGACCGATTGTTTGCCGGCATTGGCGAGCACGAAGCCGGTTCCGGTGAAAATGTTCGACTGGAAGCCCTTGATCGCCTGATGGAACACCGCGGCGTTGACCGACACGGTCGGCCAGCTCGCCTTGATGCCGGCTTCATAAACCGTCGCATTTTCGGGATCCGCAAACCGTCCGCCATAGTCCTGATTGACCACCCCGATACCGGCGGCTTCGATCGCAGGCCGATCGGCCGGAGACGGGCGGCTGTCGCGCGACAGGTTGATCGAGCTGGGCTTGTACCCGGTCGCGTAGCTGACGTAGGCGTTGATATTGTCAGTGACATCGTAAGCTATCCGAGCGGTATAGGTGAATTTGTCGTCCGAGGTGCGGCCCGGCTCAACGACATTGGGAATGTTGAGCGTCGGCACGAGAATCTGCAATGGACGCAAGCCGAGCAGCGGCAGCGTGGCATTGGCAACCCCGGTTTGGATGGCGGCAAAGGCCGCCGGATTGCCCGCCGCAAAAGCCGCGATCTGCGCTTGGCTGGCGAAGCCCCCCGGTACGCTAAGCAACCCGCCGATGGTTTGAGAAATACCGGCGCCCGTAGCCACATTGCGCAAAGCCGGGAGGTTAAGTCCGGCGAAAACGTCGTTAGACACGAGTGTGTTGGAAAAGCGCTTCTTGTCATTGGTATAGCTGATCCCACCGGTCAGCGTCAGCCGGTCGGTCACCTCGAAATCGACCTGGCTGAAGATCGAGTAATTTTCGTTCTTCAGGGTATCGACCTCGGCAATGCCTTGGCCCGCGGCGAAGAACTGGCCCGTGTAGCGCGCCGGATTTCCCGTCAGCGTTCCGAACAGGCCTTCGAGCGCGGGAATGCTCTGCGTGTTTCCAGACAAGGCCCGGACCAGCTGGTCAAAATAGGGGCGCGCTGCCGTGCCCCATCGCACATCGGTTGCCTGATCGACCTTCTCGTTGAAATAGAAGCCGCCGACCAGAACATTGACCCGGTCGACGAAATTGGCCGAGACGCGCAGTTCCTGGGTGAACGTCTTGAATGCGGACTTGCCGATATTGGCGCCGCGCAGCAGGTCGGCGCTGGTGAAATCGGTGTCGAAGAACGCCTCGGCCTTGGTCCGGCGGTAGGCGGTGATCGAGGTCAGGGTGAACGGCCCGGTTTCATAGTCGATTTGCCCGGAAGCCCCGTAGTTCTCGATCTTGTTGGTCGAATCGAAATTGGTATAGACACCGCCGAAGCGGTCGCTGGCCGGGTTGACCCTGCCGCCAAGGGCGGTGAGGATCGATGTCGCGCCGGATGCCCGCACATTCGCCACGCCGCAGCACAACTCGTCGATCTTGCTGTAATCGCCAATGATCCGCACGCTCAATGCGTCGGTCGGCTGGAACAGCGCCTGGCCGCGCACAAACCAGCGGTTGCGCTCGTTGGTCGCATTGCCCGTACCGAGATTCTTGATGTAGCCGTCGCGGCGGTTGTACCCGCCCGCCAGGCTGACGGCGATCGTTTCCGAAAGCGGGCCGGTGACCACGCCCTTGAGCACCAGCGCATTGTAATTACCGTATGACGCCTCGACATTGCCGCCGAAGGTGAACTGTGGCTTTCGTGTGATAATCGAGACCACGCCGGCCGAGGCGTTCTTGCCGAACAGGGTGGACTGCGGCCCGCGCAGCACTTCGATGCGCTGGACATCGGGCAAGTCGCCGATTTGCGAGGCCGAGCGGGAACGGTAGACCCCGTCGACGAAGACCCCGACCGACGGCTCAATGCCGGCATTGTTGGCGCCATTGCCGAAACCGCGGATCAGGAAATTGGTATTGGTCGAATTCTGCCGGTCGCCCACCCGCAGCGAAGGAACCAGCGTTGCCAAATCGCGGATGTCGCGCACGAACGCGCGCTCGATGGTTTCGGCGGTGGTGACGCTAACGGCGATGGGCACTTCCTGCAGCGTCTGTTCACGCTTGGTCGCGGTGACGACGATCTCATTGCCGTCGCCCACGTCCTCAGGCGGCGCGTCGGTTGCGGGCTGCGCCTCTTCGCTCGCCTGAGCGAAGGCCAAGCCGGGCACGTTAACGCATAAGATAGCAGCGCTCACCAACAACGCAGCGCGCTTCGAGCGGGCAAGCCTGCCCAGCGGAAATGTTATCATCGCGGCACCCTGTTTTATCTGGCGAAGCGGCAAATTTTACACCGCCCGCAGTTAAGCTCTCGTAGGCTGTCAGAAGGTTAGAAAGCCTAGAATTACCGCGCAAACGTTAAGTTAACCATAATTTGGCATTACGGAACCGGTGTTGCCGCACAGCCACAGTGTACACCTTGCTCCAACGGCCAATCTCGGCTAGGCGCGCGGCCTTGCTGCACCGCAACAATCCAGCCAGTCCGCTTTTTTTTGAAAGACTTCCATGTCTGCTCCGCTGCCCATCCGCAATATTGCGATCATCGCGCATGTCGACCACGGCAAGACGACGCTGGTCGACCAGCTGTTCCGCCAGTCTGGCACCTTCCGCGACAATCAGCGGATTGAGGAGCGGGCGATGGATTCGAATGACCTCGAAAAAGAACGCGGCATCACCATCCTTGCCAAATGCACCTCGGTCGAGTGGCAGGGCATGCGGATCAATATCGTCGATACCCCGGGCCACGCCGATTTTGGCGGCGAAGTGGAGCGCATCCTGTCGATGGTCGACGGCGTGATCCTGCTGGTCGACAGTTCGGAAGGCGCGATGCCGCAGACCAAATTCGTCACCGGCAAGGCGCTGGCGCTCGGGCTGCGGCCAATCGTCGTGGTCAACAAGATCGACCGGCAGGACGGCCGCGCGCAGGAAGTGCTGGACGAGGTGTTCGACCTGTTCGTCAGCCTCGATGCCAGCGACGAGCAGCTTGATTTCCCGGTGCTCTACGCCTCGGGCCGCAACGGCTATGCCAGCACCGACCAGGACGCTCGCGAAGGCACGCTGGAACCGCTGTTCGCCAAAATCGTCGAGCATGTCCCGGCGCCCGCCGCCGATGTCGACGGCGAGTTCAAATTCCTCGTCACCCTGCTCGACCGCGACAATTTCCTCGGCCGCATTCTCACTGGCAAGGTCGCTTCGGGCACGATCAGGGTCAACTCCCCGATCCACGCGCTCGATTCCGGCGGCAAGATCGTCGAAACCGGGCGCGCGTCCAAGCTGATGGCCTTCCGCGGGCTGGAGCGGGTTCCGGTCGATGAAGCCCGCGCCGGCGATATTATCTCGATTGCCGGCCTGACCCAGGCCACCGTCGCCAATACCATCGCCGATCTTTCTGTCCGCGAACCGCTGCACGCCCAGCCGATCGACCCGCCAACGCTGTCGATGCGTTTCGCCGTCAACGACAGCCCGATGGCGGGGCGCGAGGGCACCAAGGTGACCAGCCGCATGATCCGCGAGCGGCTGCTGCGCGAGGCGGAATCGAATGTCGCGATCCGCGTTACCGAAAGCGCCGACAAGGACAGCTTCGAAGTCGCCGGGCGCGGTGAATTGCAGCTCGGCGTGTTGATCGAAACCATGCGCCGCGAAGGCTTCGAGCTTGGCATCAGCCGTCCTCGCGTGCTGTACGCCGAGGATGAGGCGGGCAAGCGCACCGAGCCCTACGAGGTGGTGGTGATCGACGTCGATGACGATTACGCCGGCACGGTGGTCGAGAAAGTCGCGCTCCGCAAGGGCGAGATGACCGATATGCGCCCCTCGACCGGCGGCAAGACCCGAATCACCTTCTCTGCCCCCAGTCGGGGCCTGATCGGCTACCACGGCGAGTTTCTGTCCGACACGCGCGGCACCGGCATCATGAACCGGCTGTTCGAGAGATACGGTCCCTACAAGGGCGCGATCGCCGGCCGCCAGTGCGGCGTGCTGATCTCTAACGGCACCGGCGAGGCGGTGGGCTATGCCCTCAATATGCTGGAGGAACGCGGCAGCCTGTTCGTGTCGCCGCAGGAAAAGGTCTATGAGGGCATGCTGATCGGCGAAAATGCCAAGCCCGACGACCTCGAAGTCAATCCGATGAAGTCCAAGCAGCTGACCAACTTCCGCTCGACGGGCAAGGACGAAGCAATCCGCCTCACCCCGCCGCGGGTGATGACGCTGGAGCAGGCGATCGCCTATATCGACGATGACGAGATGGTTGAGGTCACGCCGAAGAGCATCCGCCTGCGTAAAGCGCTGCTGGACCCGAATGACCGCAAGAAGGCCGGGCGGCGCAAAGAGGCGGCCTGAGCAAAACCGAAAGAGAGCCGGCTGTGTCTCCCTTGCGACATGCGGGGATGTTGGACGGCGGCGATCTGCTATGGTTCATCAAAACAGATACTTTTCTGAATAGAAGCTGCTAACCTTGTCCCGGCTCCGTTCAGCAGATTTGTCTTAAATCCATGAAGCGGCGAACGCGGACGGCAATCGGGCCCACTCAAAAGCGCTGCGGGAGTTTCGACATGAAAACACTCGTTAAGAAGGCCGCGCTTGCCACGGCACTCGCTGCGACTGCGCTGACCAGTATCACTCCGGCGATGGCGCAGGATTATTACGGTGGCAGGCATCACCGCAGCGGCGGCGATGACACCGCCATTGCAATCGGCATTGGCATCATCGGCCTGGCGGCGATGGCTGCGATTGCTTCGTCGAAAAACAAGAAGCGCTATCGCCATTACGAAGGCCGCGACTATCGCTATCGCGACGGCTACGACGGTTATGGCAACGACGGTTACTATGGCGAACGCGACGGCGACAATTACCGCGACAGCTACGACTCCGACGACAGCTACTACGACCAGCGCGGCTATCGTGACGGCTATCGCTACCGCCGCGGTAACTGATAATTTGACGCAAACGTAGGGTCGCTGGACGCACGGCCGCACCACTCGGGGCGGGCCGTGCGTCCTGTCATCGTGTAACCGCGCCGCCCCGCGACCGGTGAGGACGCTGGAACAGGCGAGGGAACGCTCTGAGCCACATGAATCAGAGGGTTAACGATTGGTTCAGTCTGACAATGCCTAAATGCAATCTGGCCAAGCCGAATCGCGATTGTCGCTTCCGGCTTCAGAACGGGAGACGCAAGGTGTTGCCAATCTTCACAAAATTTACCGCTGCGGCATTGGCTGGTGCGGTTGCACTGACCGTTGCGGCACCAGCCTCGGCAAATGACCGGTATTACCGTCACCGCGACGACGCCGCGATTGCCATCGGTGCCGGAGTTGTCGGTCTTGCCCTCGGGGCGGCACTGGCATCCGGCAGCAGGAACAATCGTTACGATTACGATGATAATTACTACTATCCGCGCCAGCGTTACTATCAGTCATATCCGCAGCAGTATTACTACTCGTATCCCCAGCAATATTATCAGCAGGATTACTATTATTCCTATCCGCGCGGATATAACAACAGCCGGCGCTGGAACAATCACAATTACCGTAATCGTCAGGACGGCTGGCGTCAGTACGACCGCCGCAGCCAGCGCTACGACTACGATGACGACGACTGAGGCAGCCGACCGGTTGAGCCTGAATCCCTGAGGGCGGACACTGAGTCCGCTCTCGCCAATCCCGCGTTTCAGTCCTATGGCGCGGGCCTATATGCAGACCTCCGATCTTCGGATTGCCCTCTTCAGCGGTAACTACAATTATGTTCGGGACGGCGCCAACCAGGCGCTTAACCGGCTCGCCGGCTTTCTGCTGGGTTGCGGCGCATCGGTTCGCGTTTATTCACCGACAATTGCCGAGCCGGCCTTTGCCCCGACCGGAGAGTTGATCAGCCTCCCATCGATCGCGTTTCCCGGCCGCGGCGATTACCGCTTTCCGCTCGGGTTGCCGGGACGGCTCAAGCGCGACCTGGCGCATTTCGCTCCCAATGTCGTGCATGTCTCCTCGCCCGACCTGTCCGGGCACCGTGCGGTAAGCTGGGCGCGGCGGCAACGGCTGCCGGTACTGGCTTCGGTCCACACCCGCTTCGAAACCTATCTGCGCTACTATAACCTTGCCTGGCTGGAACCGGCTATGGAGGCAGCCATCCGTCGCTTCTACCGCCGCTGCGATGCGCTGGTCGCACCGTCGGAAAGCATGGCGCAGGTGCTGCGTGAGCGGCGGATGAATTACGACGTCGGCATCTGGTCGCGCGGCGTCGATCGCGACCTGTTCCACCCGGGCCGTCGCGACATGGCCTGGCGCCGGGTACAGGGCATCGGCGATGACGAAGTGGTTGTCGGTTTCTTCAGCCGCCTGGTGATGGAAAAAGGTCTCGACGTCTTCTCCGACGCGATCGACGAGCTGAGGCGGCACAATGTCCCGCACCGCGTGCTGGTCGTCGGCGAAGGCCCGGCGCGCGATTGGTTCGAGAACCGACTTCCCGATGCCGTCTTCGCCGGATTCCTGACTGGCACCCACCTGGCAACGGCGGTCGCCAGCATGGACGTGCTGTTCTTCCCCTCGGTGACTGAAACCTTCGGCAATGTCACGCTGGAGGCGATGGCCTGCCGCCTGCCAGTGGTGGCAGCGGCGGCGACCGGCAGCGAGAGCCTGGTCGATGACCATATTTCCGGCCGGCTGATCCGCCCCGGCGCGGTCCACCACTTCGCCGAGGCCGTCCGCGCCTATGTCGAACAGCCGGACCTGCGCGCCCGCCACGGTGCTGCCGGCGAGGCGCGCAGTCATCAATTCGGCTGGGACCGGATCAATCAGGCGGTCGCCGACACCTATCTCAGGCTGATCCGGCAGAAGTCCGGCAGGCGGTGACCCAGCGCAGCCGCGCAGTAGCGGCGGAGTGACTGGGCAAACCCCGCCCCGGAGACTATCTCTCCACAATGGCCGACCTTTTCCCCGACGACCTGCCCGCAAACCGTGCCGAGCCAATCCGGGCCGACGCGCCGCTCGCCGACCGGCTGCGGCCGGCCTCGCTCGCTGCGGTGATCGGCCAGGAGCACCTCACCGGACCCGAAGGCGCGATCGGCCGGATGGTCGCGGCGGGCCGCCTCTCCTCGATGATCCTGTGGGGGCCGCCCGGCACCGGCAAGACCAGCATCGCCCGCCTGCTCGCCGATGCGGTGGGCATGCGTTTCGTCTCGATCAGCGCCGTGTTCTCCGGCGTCGCCGACCTCAAGAAGGCTTTCGCGGAGGCCGAAACCGCCGCCCGGATTGGGCCAGGTGCAAAGGGGCGCACCCTGCTGTTCGTCGACGAGATCCACCGCTTCAATCGTGCCCAGCAGGATGGCTTCCTGCCGTTCGTCGAAAAGGGCACCGTCACCCTGATCGGCGCGACCACCGAGAACCCCAGCTTCGAGCTCAACGCCGCGCTGCTCAGCCGCGCGCAGGTGCTCATCCTTCACCGGCTGGACGCGGCGGCACTGTCGGTACTGCTCAGCCGGGCGGAGGCAGCACAAGCCCGCCCCCTGCCCCTGACGCCGGAAGCCCGCGCGGCGCTGGTCGCCTCCGCCGACGGCGACGGCCGGTTCCTGCTCAACCAGGCCGAAATGCTCTATGCGGCCAACCTCTCCGAGCCGCTGGAACCGGCCGCACTCGGCACCTTCCTGCAGCGCCGGGTCGCAGTCTACGACAAGGACCGCGACGGCCACTACAACCTCATTTCGGCCCTGCACAAAAGCCTGCGCGGCTCCGACCCGCAGGCGTCGCTCTACTACCTCGCCCGGATGCTTACCGCCGGCGAGGAGCCATTGTACGTGCTGCGGCGTCTCACCCGCTTTGCCAGCGAAGACATCGGCCTGGCCGACCCGCAGGCGCTCACCCAATGCCTTGCCGCCAAGGACGCCTATCAGTTCCTCGGTTCGCCCGAAGGCGAGCTGGCGATCGTCCAGGCCTGCCTCTACCTCGCCACCGCGCCAAAATCGAACGCCGCCTATGCCGCGCAGCAGGAGGCGTGGAAAAGCGCGAAGGAAACCGGCTCGCTCAGCCCGCCCGCGCATATCCTCAATTCTCCGACCAAGCTGATGAAGGACATCGGCTACGGCAAGGGCTACGCCTATGACCATAACACCGCGGACGGGTTCTCCGGGGCGGATTACTGGCCCGAGGGAATGACACCGCAGACCTATTACCGCCCGGCCCCGCGCGGCTTTGAGCGGCAGGTGATCGAGCGGATCGAATGGTGGGACAAGAAGCGCCGGGGGCGCGCAGAATGAGCCGGCCCGCGTGAGGCACTTCGCCAGGTTTGCGGCAATCGACTGGTCGGGCGAGGCGGTCGCGCGCGCCAAGGGTCTGGCGCTCGCCGTCGCCGAGGCCGGCGTGGCCGCGCCGGACCTGCTGCGGCCGCCCGGCGGCTGGTCGCGCGGGGCGATCGGCGACTGGATCGCCGCTCAGGCAGGTGAGGACATGCTGATCGGCCTCGACCTGTCGACCGCTTTCCCGTTCCTCGATGCTGGTGCCTATTTTCCTGGGTGGTCCGCTTCACCCGCCGATGCCCGGGCGCTGTGGCGATGGGTCGAGGATATCGCGGGTAGCGATCCGCATTTCGGCTCGACCAGCTTTGTCGGCCATACCGAGGCGCGCCGGCACTTCCGCCAGCGCGGCGCGCTCGGCGAGCTTCACCCGCCCGGCCGGGGCCGACTGCGGGTAAGTGAGCACGGCCAGCGCGCCATGGGCCTGTCGCCTTACAGCTGTTTCAACCTGGTCGGCGCGGCGCAGGTCGGCAAATCCAGCCTGACCGGAATGCGCGTGCTGCACCGCCTGTCCGGCACGGTCGCAATCTGGCCGTTCGACCCGCTGCCCGAACGCGGTGCGGTGGTGGTGGAAATCTATACCACGCTGGCGGCTCGCGAAGCCGGCGTCCGCCCCGGCCGTAGCAAGCTCCGCGACGCTATCACCCTCAACGCCGCCCTGGCCGCCCTTGCCTGCGCCCCGCACACCCCGCTAGCCCGCTACGACGACCATGCCACCGACGCCATCCTCGCCGCCGCCTGGCTCCGCCGCGCCGCCAACCGCACCGAACTGTGGCAGCCACCAGGCCTGACCCCGCACATCGCGCAAACCGAGGGCTGGACGTTTGGCGTCCCCCGCGGCTAAAGACCTCAACTATAACAAGGGGCCGGCTTAGCTCAGTTGGTAGAGCACCTGATTTGTAATCAGGGGGCCAGGGGTTCGAATCCTCTAGCCGGCACCATACAAAACAATGGCTTGCTAATCGCTAGACAGAGCGCCGTTTGCGAATTTCC
>JANLQW010000229.1:0-5579 GCA_031368085.1 Novosphingobium sp.
ATCGATGATCCAGATGCAGTCCAATCTCGACGTCGCGGATAACAGCGGCGCGAAGCGCGTCCAGTGCATCAAGGTGCTGGGCGGCTCGAAGCGGCGCACGGCCGGCGTCGGCGACGTCATCGTGGTGTCGGTCAAGGAAGCGCAGCCGCGTGCCCGCGTCAAGAAGGGCGATGTTCACCGCGCGGTGATCGTGCGCACCCGCAAGGAAGTGCGCCGCACCGATGGCAGCGTGATCCGTTTCGACACCAATGCTGCGGTGCTGATCAACAAAAACGAGGAGCCGATCGGCACCCGTATCTTCGGCCCGGTGGTACGCGAGCTGCGCGGTCGCGGGTTCATGAAGATCATCAGCCTCGCGCCGGAGGTGCTGTAATGGCCGCCGCCAAGATCAAGAAGGGCGACAGCGTCGTTGTCCGCTCGGGCAAGGACAAGGGCCGCACCGGCACGGTGCTTCAGGTCATGCCCAAGGCCGAAAAGCTACTGGTGCAGGGCGTCAATGTCGCCACCCGCCATCGCAAGCCAACGCAGACCGAGCCGCAGGGCGGGATCGAACGCCGCGAGGCGCCGATGCATATTTCCAAGGTTTCGCTTGCCGATCCGAAAGACGGCAAGCCGACCCGCGTGCGCTTCGAAGTGAAGGACGGCAAAAAGCTGCGCGTCGCCGTCAAGTCCGGGGAGACGATTGATGGCTGAAAACTACACGCCGCGGATGAAGCAGCGCTACCAGGACGTCATCACCAAGGCGATGACCGAACGCTTCGGCTATACCAACCCCATGCAGGTGCCCCGGATCGAGAAGATCACGATCAACATGGGCGTCGGCGAAGGCACGCAGGACCGTAAGAAGGTCACCATCGCTGCCGAGGAAATGGCGCTGATCGCCGGCCAGAAACCGGTGATTACCAAGGCCAAGAAATCGGTTGCCCAGTTCAAGCTGCGCGAGGGCATGGCGATCGGCTGCAAGGTCACGCTGCGCCGTGAGCGCATGTATGAATTCCTCGACCGGCTGATCACTGTCGCCATGCCGCGCATCCGCGACTTTCGCGGGCTCAACCCGAAAAGCTTCGACGGGCGCGGTAACTACGCAATGGGTCTGAAAGAGCAGATCATCTTTCCCGAGATCAGCTACGACCAGATCGACAAGGTGCGGGGCATGGACATCATGGTCACCACCACCGCCAGGACCGATGACGAAGCGCGCGAGCTGCTGCGTCTGTTCGGTTTCCCGTTCCCGCCGGAAGCTGTCGAAGAGCAGCAAGCCGCTTAGTCCAGATTTGCAGAAGAGAGCTTAAGTCCATGGCGAAACTGAGTTCGGTCAATAAAAACGAGCGCCGCAAGAAGCTCGTTGTAAAATATGCGGCCAAATATGCCGCGCTGAAGGCCCAGGCGGGCGACAAGTCGCTCGACGATACCGAGCGGCTGATGGCGCGGTTGAAGATGGCCGAGCTGCCGCGAAATGCAAACCCCACCCGGGTGCGCAACCGCTGCGCCACCACCGGCCGCCCGCGCGGCTATTATCGCAAGTTCGGCCTCTGCCGGATCGAGCTGCGGGATCTCGCCAACAAAGGCATGATCCCCGGCGTGACCAAGTCGAGCTGGTAAGGACGGGATAGGAATTAGCGATGGCATTGACCGATCCCCTGGGTGACATGCTCACCCGTATCCGCAACGGCCAGCGGGCGAAGAAGGACACTGTCCTCTCGCCGGCCTCGAAGCTGCGCGCCCGCGTGCTCGAGGTGCTGCAGCGCGAAGGCTATATCCGCGGCTACAGCGAGGACGCCACCGGCGTTCACCCGCAGCTGCGCATCGAGCTGAAATATTTCGAGGGCGAACCTGCGATCAAGCATGTCGCCCGCGTGTCCAAGCCGGGCCGGCGGGTCTATTCGGGCAGCCGCGAGCTGCCGGTGATCCGCAACGGGCTTGGCATCACCATCGTCTCGACGCCGCGCGGCGTGCTTTCGGATGCCGAAGCGCGCACGCAGAACGTCGGCGGCGAAGTGCTGGCGGAGGTGTACTGATGAGCCGCATCGGCAAACGTCCGGTCGCCATCCCGAGCGGGGTCAGCGCCGGCATCGCGGACGGCATCCTCACCGTGAAGGGCCCCAAGGGCGCGCTCACGCTCAAGCTGCGAGACGAGATCAGCTATACCGTCGATGGCGACAGCATCCTGGTCAAACCGGCCAATGACACCAAGGGCGCGCGCGCCTTCTGGGGCATGCAGCGCACGCTGGTTGACAATCTGGTGACCGGGGTGACCGTGGGTTATACCAAGGTGCTGGAGATCACCGGCGTCGGCTACCGCGCCAATTCGCAGGGGCCGCGCAAGCTCAAGCTGCAGCTCGGTTACAGCCATGACGTCGATTACGAGGTGCCGGAAGGCATCGACATCAAGACCCCGGATAACACCACGATCGAGATTTCCGGGATCGACAAGCAGAAGGTCGGCCAGGTTGCCGCCGAGATTCGCCGCTGGCGCAAGCCCGAGCCCTACAAGGGCAAAGGCATCAAGTACCGCGGCGAGTACATCTTCCGCAAGGAAGGGAAGAAGAAGTAATGGCCAGGCTTTCGCTTTTCGACCGGCGCCGGCGCCGGGTCCGCACCACGCTGAAGGCCCGCGCCAGCGGCCGTCCGCGGCTTTCGGTCCACCGCTCGGGCCGTCATATCTACGCGCAGATCATCGACGACAGCGCTGGCCGCACCTTGGCCTCCGCCTCGTCGCTGGCCAAAGGCACCAAGACCGCGGGCGCAACGGTCGAGGCTGCGATTAGTGTCGGCAAGCAGCTGGCCGTGGCCGCCCGGCAGGCCGGTGTGACCTCCGTCGTGTTCGATCGCGGCGGTTTCCTGTTTCATGGCCGCGTCAAGGCGCTGGCCGACGCCGCGCGTGAAGGCGGGCTGGAGTTCTGATGATGGCTGACGCAAGCAACACCGATAATACCGGCCCTGAGGCTGCGGTCCCTGATGCGGTTGGCGCGCCGATTGCTGCCGACCGTCCGCAAGGCGGCGATACCGGTGGTGAGGCCCGGGCCCCGCGCGGCGGCCGGGGCGGAGCCAGAGCCGGCGGCGATCGCGGCGGCCGCGATAACCGCGGGGGCAGCGGGCGCCGCGACGATCGTCGCGGGGGGCGCCCGGGCGCTGAAGACGGCGGCGAAGAACTGATCGAGAAACTGGTTCACATCAACCGCGTCTCCAAGACGGTGAAGGGCGGCAAGCGCTTCGGTTTCGCGGCGCTGGTCGTGGTCGGCGATGGCAAGGGCCGGGTCGGTTTCGGCCACGGCAAGGCACGCGAAGTGCCCGAGGCGATCACCAAGGCGACCACCTCTGCCAAGAAGAAAATGGTGCGCGTGCCGCTCAAAGAAGGCCGCACTCTGCATCATGACGGCAAGGGCCGGTTCGGCGCGGGCAAGGTCAATCTCCGCTCGGCGCCCGCGGGCACCGGCATCATCGCCGGCGGCCCGATGCGCGCGGTGTTCGAGAGCCTCGGCGTTGCCGATGTGGTGACCAAGTCGATCGGCTCGTCGAACCCCTACAACATGGTCCGCGCAACCTTCGACGCGCTGACCGACCAGACGTCGCCCAAATCGGTAGCGCAGCGCCGCGGCAAGAAGGTCGCCGACCTGCTCGGACGCGGCGGCGCCAGCCCGGTCGAGGCGGAAGCCGACGCCGCAGCGATTACGGAGTAAGCGAAATGGCCCCGAAATCCGAGAAAAAGACAGTCAAGATCAAACAGATCGGTTCGCCAATCCGCCGTCCGGCGCATCAGAAGAAAACCCTGATCGGTCTTGGCCTCGGCAAGATGCACCGCGTCGTCGAGCTGGAGGACACCGCCGAAGTGCGCGGTGCGATCGCCAAGCTGCCGCATATGGTTGCGGTGGTGGATTGAACGAACTTTCGGCATTGCCTGAACAGAAAGCCCAGCGCCAACGCTGGGACTTTTTGTTTGTTGAGTGTTCCACAATGTGGACCATGGGTAAGCAAAGCATGGCAGAAAGTTTGGGCTAGCATGCAGGGCCGTTGCGATGTCAATGTATCAGGATGGAAAATACCTGGAGCATAATCCGGACTGGCACGCTGCTGATGCACCGTTCAAAGCCCGCTGGATCGACAATATTCTCTCTGAAAACAAAATTGTAACGAATTCCATCGTGGAGATTGGTTGCGGCTCTGGCGAGATCCTCGTCGAACTTATGGCACGCCGCCCGGCGGTTCGTTTTGCTGGCTATGACATCTCGCTGGACGCATATAATATTTTCCGTTCCAAGGAAGCACCTGGACTAAGCTTTCATCACCAGAATTTGTTCGAAGTGGTGCCTGAATCGACCGACGTGCTTCTGGTGATTGATGTGTTCGAACATGTCGAAAATTATATGGGTTTCATCCAGGCGACTAAAACTCTGGCGACCTACAAGGTGTTTCACATTCCGCTTGATCTGTCGGTGCAGGGCTTGCTTCGCGGCACCGCGTTGCAGAATGCTCGACGGATCGTCGGGCACCTGCATTACTTCTGCAAGGACACTGCGCTTGCCACTCTGCGCGATTGCGGCCTTGAGGTGATTGCATGGAATTACACCCACGGAGCTGAAGCATTACCAAACCGCCAATTGCGCACGAAAATCTTGAATTTTCCGCGAAAATTGTTGCGCATGGTGAATGAGGATTTTGGTGTGCGGCTGCTTGGCGGGGCATCGCTGATGGTCCTCACCCAGTAAGTTAGTGGCCCGACAATCTTTTGCCATCGCTCTTGCGGCGCTCAACCGCGAATAGGGGGTGACAAATTCCTGCTGCGCCGTTATGCGCGCCGCTTCCCAAAACGCGCGACTAAAGCGAAAGCGAGTGCACCGACATGAAACTCAACGATCTCCGTGACAATCAGGGTGCCCGCAAAGGGCGCATGCGCGTCGGGCGCGGCATCGGCTCGGGCAAGGGCAAAACTGCCGGGCGGGGCCAAAAGGGCGCCAAGGCGCGTTCGGGCGTGTCGGTCAACGGTTTCGAGGGCGGCCAGATGCCGCTCCACATGCGGATCCCGAAGCGCGGCTTCAACAACATCTTCGCCAAGGATTATGCCGAGGTGAACCTCGGTCTCATCCAGAAGGCGATCGACGCCGGCAAGCTCGACGCCAAGGCGGTGATCGATCATGCCGCGCTGAAAGCGGCCGGTCTGGCCCGCGGCGGCAAGGACGGCGTGCGGCTGCTCGCCAAGGGTGACTATTCCGCCAAGGCCAGCTTTGCCGTTGCCGGCGTATCGAAGGGCGCGCGCGCGGCTGTGGAAAAGGCCGGCGGCTCGGTCGAATTGCCTGCCGCCCAGCCCAGCGAGCACGAAAAGAAAACCGCGCGGCGCGAGGTCAAAAAGGCGGCCAAGGCCGCAAAATAACCCGTATTTCCATTTCCGCAATGCTGCGGGGATGGTTTGGTTGCAGAGGGTTCGACATCGTGCCTGCGCCCGCTATAGGGACTTTCCCAATCAGGGATGGCAGGCGATCCGACGTGGATCCACAGCGAGGCTCAGATACCCGATGGCATCACGCGCCGATAATGTTGCGAGCACTCTCAGCCTCGCCAATTTCTCGAAGGCGACCGAGCTC
>JANLQW010000183.1:0-8514 GCA_031368085.1 Novosphingobium sp.
GGAAATCGGCGACGTCATCGATCAGGTCTATCGCCACACCGGCCAGAAGGACACGGTGCTGTTCGCCGACGCGATCATGAGCCTGGGCTTCCGCCACGCGTTCAAGGCCGGCATTTCCTTCGGCAAGGATGACATGATCATTCCGGATTCGAAAGTCGGGCTGGTCGATGAGACCAAGGCGCTGGTTGCCGATTATGAGCAGCAGTATCAGGACGGGTTGATCACCCAGCAGGAAAAGTACAACAAGGTAATCGACGCCTGGAGCCGCTGCGGCGATCAGGTGGCCAACGCCATGATGGACGAAATCCGCGCCACGCCGAAGGACGAGCATGGCCGCCAGAAGCCGATCAACTCGATCTACATGATGAGCCACTCGGGCGCGCGCGGTTCGCCGACGCAGATGAAGCAGCTCGCTGGTATGCGCGGGCTGATGGCCAAGCCTTCGGGGGAAATCATCGAAACTCCGATCATCTCCAACTTCAAGGAAGGCCTGACCGTCCTTGAATATTTCAACTCGACCCACGGTGCTCGCAAGGGCCTGGCCGACACTGCGCTCAAGACGGCGAACTCGGGCTACCTGACCCGCCGCCTCGTCGATGTGTCGCAGGATTGTGTCATTGTCGTCGAGGATTGTGGCACCGAGCGTGCGCTGGAAATGCGCTCCATTGTCCAGGGCGGCTCCGTCATTGCTTCGCTGGGCGAACGCATCCTCGGCCGCACCCTGGCCCAGGACATCGCCGACAAGGATGGCACGATCATCGTCAAAAGCGGCACGCTGCTCGATGAGCCGACCACAGCCGCGATCGAAGCCACGGGCATCCAGGCAGCGCGCATTCGCAGTCCGCTGGTCTGCGAGGCCCAGCAGGGCGTCTGCGGCAAGTGCTATGGCCGAGATCTGGCACGCGGTACGCCGGTCAACATCGGCGAGGCGGTTGGCGTCATCGCCGCCCAGTCGATCGGCGAGCCCGGCACTCAGCTGACCATGCGCACTTTCCACATCGGCGGCGCGGCACAGGTCAACGAGCAGTCGCATCTCGATACGCTGTGTGACGGCACCGTGACCTACCGTGACATCCCGACCATCACCGACAAGCGTGGCCGGCGCCTCAGCCTGGCGCGCAACGGCGAGATCGTGGTGTTCGATACCGATGGGCGTGAGCGCGCGATCCACCGTGTGCCTTACGGCACCCATTTGCTTCACGCGGACGGCGCCATCCTTACTGAGGGCGACCGCTTGGCCGAGTGGGATCCGTTCACTCTGCCGGTGATCACCGAGAAGCCCGGCATCGTCAAATACCAGGATCTGATCGACGGGCGCACGCTGACCGAGCAGGCCGACGAGGCGACCGGTATTACCCAGCGCATCGTTACCGAAAACCGCGCCACGGGCCGGTCCAAGAAGGAAGACCTGCGGCCGCGGCTGACCTTGCTCGACGAGGATTCGGGTGAGGCCGCGCGCTACATGATGGCACCGGGCACCTCGCTCTCGGTCGAGGACGGGCAAAGGGTCGAGGCCGGTGACGTGCTGGCGCGTGCCAGCCGCGAAGCCGCCAAGACTCGCGACATCACCGGCGGTCTGCCGCGCGTTGCCGAGCTGTTCGAGGCGCGCAAGCCGAAGGACAATTCGATCATTGCCAAGATCGACGGCCGGATTGAATTCGTTCGCGATTACAAGGCCAAGCGCAAGATCGCGATTGTGCCGGAGGAAGGCGAGACGGTCGAATATCTCATTCCCAAGAGTCGGGTGATCGACGTTCAGGAAGGCGACTGGGTCAAAAAGGGCGACAATCTGATTTCAGGTTCTCCCGACCCGCATGACATTCTTGAAGTCATGGGGGTCGTGGCCCTGGCCGAATATCTCGTCGCCGAGATCCAGGAGGTCTATCGTCTGCTGGGTGTGAAGATCAACGACAAGCATATCGAGGTGATCGTTCGCCAGATGCTGCAGAAGGTTGAAATCACCGATGGCGGCGACACCACCCTGCTCGCCGGCGAACAACTCGACCATGAGGAAATGAACGAATACAACGCCAAGCTCGCGCCGGGCCAGAAGTTTGCCGAGGGCAAGCCGGTGCTGCTCGGCATCACCAAGGCGAGCCTGCAGACGCGTTCGTTCATCTCGGCGGCCAGCTTCCAGGAGACCACCCGAGTGCTTACCCAGGCGGCGGTCGAGGGCAAGACCGACTCGCTGATCGGCCTCAAGGAAAACGTCATTGTCGGCCGGCTGATCCCGGCAGGCACCGGCGCCGGCATGAACCGCCTGCGGGTTGCCGCCTCGAGCCGCGACGCCGCGCTGCGCGCGCAGTACCGCAAGCTGCAGGCAGCCCTGATCGCGCCGGCATCAGCGGCGGAAGAACATGCAGCCGAGCTTGCTCAGGGTCCGGAAGCGGCTATTGGCGACGATCCGCTGGCGGCAGTCGAAGGCGAAACCCACGGCACCGATGCCGACGCCGGAGATTACCTGATCACGGGCGGCGAAGCGCAATAAGCTTCGCTTTCTGGCAACCTTGCGCAAAGGCCCCGTTGGAACGTTCCGGCGGGGCCTTTGTGTATGCGCACCTCTACTGGTGATAGATGATCATCCGGTCGCCCTGGAGCTCAACCTTGCCGAGCTTTGCCAGCACCGATTGGCCGAGCAGGTTTGTCCCCAGACCGCCGATCACCATCGCCTGGACATTGCGGAACTCCTCGCCGCCCAGTTCAATCCGGTCCAGCTCGACAATAGTGCCATAGCCGGTGCCCGAGGCGGTCTGGGAAATTGGCTCGAAGCTTTCGGGATCGATATCGAAGCCAAGGCGCTGGGCGTCATCCACGGTCAGCGCCACCGTGTCTGCCCCGGTATCGATAAGGAAGTTCACGTCTTCACCATTGACCAGGACGCTGAGGTGAAACTGGCCGGATGAGTCGCGGTCGATTGCGGTCGCCTCCTTCGCATTCAGGCTGGAATATCCGTCGTTTCCGCTATGGAGAGGGCCCGGATGGTCAACCGTGGCTTTGACCGCCGATCGAGGCGGTACCGACAGCGTCGGCGCATACGAATATGCCGCGAAAGCCAAGGCAGCGGCCATGAACAACAGGCGTTTCATTGGCAGCAAGCTAACTGCCAGAGGTTACTGTTTTGCCAACGCCGCCGACCCGACGTTCATCAGGGCCTTGCTCGATTGATCTACGCTGCTGCTTCAACGCCGCAGCTTGCGGCCTCCAGTTCCGCCGCCTTCGCCTCGACCAGCGCGACGATATGATCGAGCATATCCGCGCTCTGGACGTGGTGATCGGTGACGCCCGAAAGGTACACCATATGCTTGCCGTTGCCGCCGCCGGTGATGCCGATATCGGTCTCGCGCGCCTCGCCGGGGCCATTGACCACGCAGCCGAGCACTGAGAGCGACAGCGGCGTCTTGATGTGGCTGAGCCGGGATTCGAGCGCTTCGACCGTGCGAATTACGTCGAATCCCTGGCGCGCACAGCTCGGGCAGGAAACGACGCGGACACCGCGGGTGCGCAGCCCGAGCGACTTGAGGATCTCAAAGCCGACCCGAACCTCTTCTTCCGGCTCGGCGGACAGCGAGACGCGAATAGTGTCGCCAATCCCGGCCCACAGCAGATTGCCGATGCCGATGGCGCTCTTGACCGTGCCGCCGATCAGCCCGCCAGCCTCGGTGATGCCGAGATGCAGCGGGCAATCGACCGCATCCGCCAATTGCATATAGGCCGCGACGGCAAGGAAGGTATCGCTCGCTTTCACCGCCACTTTGTATTCGTGAAAATCGTGGTCCTGCAGCAGCTTGATATGATCGAGCGCGCTTTCGACCAACGCATCCGGGCAGGGCTCGCCGTACTTTTCCAGCAAGTCCTTCTCGAGACTGCCGGCATTGACGCCGATGCGGATAGCGCAGCCATTGGCCTTGGCCGCGCGCACCACTTCGGCGACGCGCTCCGAAGAGCCGATATTGCCCGGATTGATCCGCAGGCAGGCGACGCCAGCGTCTGCGGCTTCGAGAGCGCGCTTGTAGTGAAAATGGATGTCAGCGATCAGCGGCACCGATGCGGCGCGGACGATTTCCCTTAGCGCCGCCGTGCTGTCGGCATCGGGGCAGGAGACCCGGATCAAATCGGCACCGGCTTCCTCGCAGCGGCGGATCTGGTCGATCGTCGCCGCCGCATCCGAGGTGAGCGTGTTGGTCATGGTCTGCACTGTTATCGGCGCATCGCCGCCGACGGGCACGGCACCGACCATGATCTGGCGGCTCTTGCGGCGCGCGATATCGCGCCAGGGTCTGATCGAGGACATCGCCGCCCTATAGCGGGCTATTGTTACGACACGAAGGAGAACCGCACCGGAAAGCGCATTATCTGCAATTTGCGAATCCCATTACCCGGGATTCCTCGGCTTGACCGGTGGCCGGGCCGGACGTGCGGGCTGGGACGATAGCGGCTCACCAGTCGGCGTTACCAGCTGATCGGCAGGAGGCATCGGCGAGGATGGTCCCTTCGGCGGATTCTGCCGCAGCGATTCGAGCAATTTTGCTGCCGATTCCCGGCCCCCCAGCCCGAAAGCTAGGGCCCCGGCAACCGCACCGCCGATAACGAGCGCGCTGAATGCCACTCGCACGATCTCGTCACCCACGCCCATGAATTGCAGGCCCATGAAGGTGAACAGCACTATCCCCGCCCAGCGCACGATCGTTGCGGCGAGACTGGTGCCGCCGCTGCTGGCGACCACGCGCGAAAGCATGTTGGCGATCAGGAATCCGACGAGGATGACGACGGTGCCAAACACCACGCGCACGCCGAGCTCGAGGATCCGGTCGAGTATTTGGGTCAGTTCGGGGAAACCCAGCATGCGCGTGGCGGCGATCGCCCCGAACAGGGTTATGGCAATCTGGACGACGCGCGCGATCACCGCGCTCGCCTTGATGTCGGGCGGAAGCATGTCGATCTCCGCCACTGCGCGATCGACGCCCAGGCCGGGAAGCACATCCTTGAGGATCTGCACCACGAAGCGGGAAACCATATAGGCGATGCCGAGCAGGATCGCGGCGCCGATAATCCGCGGGATAGCGTCGAATATCAACCGAAGCATGTCGCTGGCCGGCTCTGAAACCGAGCTCAAACCTAGCGCGTCAAGGGCGAGAATGGCGACGGGAATGATGATCAGGATATAGACGATCGCGCCAACAGTCCGGCTGATGGCGGCACTGCCGACACCCCCCTTCACGCCGCCGCGACTGGCCCATTTTTCGAAATCCACAGTCTGGATCGCGGTGACGACCAGATCACGAACAATGCGGGCGATGAATAGTCCGACAAAGAAGATCAGCCCTGCGCCGACGACGCGCGGCACGAAGCTCATGACATTGTTGAGCAGCGCTTGCACCGGCGCCATGACGCCGCCAAGATCGAACAGCTGCAAAATCGCCAGCGCGCCAAACAGCCAGATCAGCAGCGATACGATCCGCCCCAGCGAATCGCCGATCGTCGGGCCGGTGGACGTTTTGCGCTGAAAAAACGGGATCGCGTGGACCAGCTTGGCGAATGCCCAATGCGCAGCTTTCGCCAGTGCCCAGGTGATGGCGAGAATCGCCACCGCAATGGCAATCCTTTGCAGCCACAGCATGGCGAGATCCTGATCGTACGCATAATTTCCGATTTGCATGACGAGTCTCCGTTGAGGGCCCAACTCGCAGCCCGTGGCGAAGTTCCTCAAATCATTCCCTCGCCTTACTAAACTGAAGGCCGGATGGATTGCGATTAACAGTACCGGGACTTGAACGAAGGAGTACCCACGCGTCTTGACACGACTTCGCGCTCGGCCCAGCCTTACAGAACCTGGCGCTGGGACATTGAGATCGGGGCGCCCGACCCCAGGCGAAACCGGCGCGGCTGCGCCCAATCGCCGCCGCCCGCCCGCAACAGGAGTGAAAGATAATGGATATGATTCGCCGCGCGACCATGCTGGCCGCAACGATCTCGCTTAGCTTGGCCGCGCCTGCCCTCGCTCAAGACGTTTATCCCATGGATCAGGGCGATTACGTTGAGCTATCGGCGATCCAGATCGATGACGGCCACTCGGTCGATTACCTTACCCATGTGACTGGCACCTGGAGGCGTAGCCAGGACTTTGCCAAGGCACAGGGCTGGATCAGCAGCTACGAAGTGATGTCGAACGTCTATCCGCGAAAGGACGAGCCGGACATATACCTCATCGTCCGCTTCCCCCGCCTTGCCGATGCCGCTGAAGAGCAGAAGCGCGATGTTGCCTATCGCGGGTATATGCAGCGCACGATCGCACAGCTCGAAACCGAATCGGGCGACCGCGCCAAATACCGGCATCTCGCCGGCACCATGTTGCTGCGTGAACTGCGCTTCAAGAAGTAGTATTTGCTTAAGTCGGGGGGCGGCTCAGCTGCTCCCCGCAAACTTGTCCGGCTTGCGCTTGCCCATCCGCATGCCCGCTTCGAGCCGGGCGCGTAGCTGGGTGTAATAGGCTTCAAGGAAGGCCCGTTCGTCGGTCGCGTCGGCGGTCCAGCCGATCTTGCGGCAGATCGCCTCGCAGACCTGGCGGATCGCCTCGGCGCGGTTCTCGCGCAGCACCCGTTCCAGCGTCTGCAGCTCGTATTCGCCATAGGCGGCCAGCTCCGCCTCGCCGAAGCGATAAGCGGACACGAGTGCGGGCGCAGCCACCGCCGGGCGGGCGGGGCTCGAGAGCGACATCGCCGCCTCCAGCTTGCGCTTGGGCGCCTCGACCACCCAGCTGCCGGCGATCACATCGCCGGCGCGCAGGCGGTCGCGGTTGAAGAACGGGAACAGCACGAAGACCAGGAACCAGGCAATCGCCGCCAGGCTCGCCGCTGTCATGTCGCCGCCGCCGCTGGCCGAGGCGAGGAACACCAGCGGCATGAACAGTTCGATGTCGCGCAGCAGATTGCGGGCGATAACCATTTCCGCAGTCAGCCGGCCGCCATCGCGAGCAGCGATGCGGATGCCGGTGAGGCGTTTGCCCGGCGTCGCGCCGCGCGGGCCGAGCTCGAAGAACAGGAAATAGGCGTTGCGGAACAGGAACATCGCCGCGAACCACAACATCACCAGGAACTCCAGCGCATGGCGCAGCGGTCCGGCATTCTCCTTCGCACCCTGAAGCGTTCCGAACAGATTGGCGGTGCCCCCGGCAATCGCGATCAGCGCCATGGTGGTGCCGATCATCAGCAGGCCGATAAACATAAGGTCGAGCGTCAGCGCGCCGAGCCTGGTGCCCCGGCTGGCGAGCGTGAGCGACAGGACAATGCCTTCGGGGGTGACCATCACCCGTTCACGGGTGTCGCGCGGGCGGCGGATCGGCGGCGCGGCGCTCATGGCGTGGCGGCTCCGTCTTCCGGGGTGCGCAGCGCGAAGAAATAGACCAGCCAGAACACCAGCATCGATCCGCCCAGGGCCAGGCGCCCAGGGGTATTGTCGATCAGCTGGCGCGCGAAGCCTTCGAGGATCGCGGCGATCACCAGCATGATGACGACGCCGGCCATGATCTGCGAGGCGCGCCGGCCGGCCTCCCCGGCGGCTTGCAGCACCGGCCGCTCGCCGGGGAAGGCCATCGAGCGGCCAATGTGCAGGCCCGCGGCGCCGGACAACAGGATCGCGAACAGCTCGGTCGTACCATGCACCGATAGCCAGCCGGCCAGCTCCAGCGTCAGCCCCTGCCCATGGTAGAGCCACAGCAGCGCGCCCAGCACCGCAGTATTCTGCACCAGCAGCAGCAGCGTCGGTATGCCGAAGGCAAAGCCAAACGCGAAGGCGAGGATCGAGACCTGCGCATTGTTGCTGAACAGATAGGCGGCGAAGGCCGACATCGGATCCTGGCCGTCATTACCGAACAGTGTATCGAACAACACGGCCCGGCTGGCGCCCGGCACCCGGGCTTCGCCGGGCCCGCCGGGCATCAGCGCGTGGTACCATTCGGCATCGCTCGCCACCAGCAGCCAGCCGACCACAGTGCCAGCAACCATCACGGCCAGTGCAATCAGCAGGTCGGGCCAGATGGCCCGCACCGACGCGCTCAGCCCGCCGCCGAGAAACCGCCTGAGCCAGGTGCCCAGCGAGACGCGCGGGCCGTAAACCAGGAACCAGGCGCGCTGCACCAGGCTTTCGAGATAGGCCAGCGTCGCCGCGTCGAGCGAGGTCTCGCGGGCGACCGACAGGCTGGAGGCGACCGTGCGGTAAAGCACCGGCAGCGCCAGCACATCGTCGTCGGACAGGCCGCGCATCCGTCCTTTTTCCATGCGGCTGACGATGTGTTCGAGCCGCTTCCAGTCACCCTCGCGTTCGAGCCGGAAGCGGTCCGAGCGCAGGGCGGCAGCCTCGATGGCGGATTGCGGGGTCATAGGCCCAAAAACCTGGTCCAATACCTAGCCTCCCCCCTTCCCGGCGGGGAGGGGTAGCGAGACTTGGCAGCTTGCTGCCTAGTCGCAGCGGGGAGGGGGCTCGACGCCAGCGTGGACGCTCGGCTTCGCCTCGCTCCCC
>JANLQW010000214.1:0-16537 GCA_031368085.1 Novosphingobium sp.
TGGGACGAATGGTTCATCCCGCTGGGCCAGCGCCCGCCCAATGTGCTGATCGGCTCGGCCGATGAAATCGCCGACCGGATCGGCGAGGCGCATGACCGGCTTGGCTTTGACGAACTGTTTCTGATGTTCGGCCAGGGCCACCTTGAGCCGGAAGAAAACAAGGAAGAACTCGATAATTTCATCGCCAAGGTCGCACCGCGATTTGCCACCAAGGATGAAACCGGCGTCTTCGTCTGAGGCTGAAGTCAGGAAATCGATATGGCTCAAGTTGGCATGCAGTGCGGCATCTTCATGACGCCCTACAACCCGCCCAGCCGCACGCCGCGTCAGGTGTTCGACTGGGCCCTCGACATCGCGCGGATTGCCGACGAGGCAGGATATACCGACTTCATGATCGGCGAGCATTACACGCTGGGCTGGGAAAACATCCCGATGCCCGAGGCGATCATTGCCGCCTGCGCGCAGACTACGAAGCAAATCCGCTTCGCACCGATGGCTCATCTCTTGCCTTATCACGACCCGGCAACTCTGGCGATCCGCATCGGCTGGCTAAGCCAGGTGATGGAAGGGCGCTATTTCCTCGGTGTGGCGCCTGGCGGGCATCATACCGACGCCATTCTGCACGGCTATGAATCGGTGGGCGACCTGCCGCCCCGCCAGCTTGAGGCGCTGCATCTGATGGAGCGCGTTTGGGAACGCAAACCCTTCGTCGAGAAGGGCAAGTATTTTCAGGCGGGCTTCCCCGGCAAGGATACCATGCCCGAATACGATGTGCTGATCGCCAACAACAATCCCTATGGCGGGCGGGAAAAGCTGGAGATCGCGGTCACGGCGCTGTCGATGGTGTCCAAATCCATGGTCTTCGCCGGAGAGCGCGATTACAGCCCGATTTCCTTCTTTGGCGGCACCCCGCAAATGAAAGCGCATTGGAACACCTGGTCCGAGGCTAACGAGAAGGCCGGCTTCACACCCGATCGCAAGCGTTACCGTGTCTGCCGTGACGTGTTCATTGCCGATACCGATGCCGAGGCGAAACGGCTGTTCCTGAAGAGCGGGATGATGGCAACATGGCGCGAATATCTGAAAGAGATCTACGTCAAGTTCGGTTTGTTCGACGGGATTATCGAGGATTCCGGAATGGACGTATCTTCTGCCAACATCGACGAGGATTTCCTCGCGGAGCATGTCGTGCTTTGCGGCTCACCCGAAACGGTGATTGAGAAGCTGGAAAAACTCGCCGATGCCTGCGGCGGCTGGGGACAGATCGTCGCCAACCAGCACGACAGCCTCGATGACCCCAAGCCATGGGAAGAATCGCTGCGCCGACTGGCGATCGAGGTCTGCCCGAAAGTGCGGATGCCAAGCTGAACCGAACGACTTCGTCTGACACAGTGCGAAGTGGAATTGGGAGTGTTTTCTATGAGTACCGCCAAGGCCTGCGTGCTGGTCGAGCCCAACCGCATTGAAACCTGGGATGTGCCGATATTCGACCCCCCGGCTGGCGGCGCAATGGTGCGCATTGTCGCGGGCGGCGTCTGCGGCAGCGATGTCCACATCATGACCGGTGAAGCGGGGGTGATGCCGTTCCCGATCATTCTGGGGCACGAAGGCGTTGGCCGGGTCGAGAAGCTGGGGCCGGGGGTAACGACCGACTATGCCGGTGTCCCGGTCAAGACCGGCGATCTGGTCTATTGGGCACCGATTGCGCTGTGCCACCGTTGCCATAGCTGCACGGTGCTGGAGGAGACGCCTTGCGAAAATTCGCAGTTCTTCGAGCATGCCGACAAGCCGAACTGGGGCAGCTACGCCGATTATGCGGTGCTGCCCAATGGCCTGGCATTTTTCCGCGTGCCGGATGGAACCTCCACCGACGCTGTGATCGCCCTGGGCTGCGCTTTGCCCACCGCACTGCGCGGGTTTGACCGCTGCGGGCCGGTGCGGTTGGGCGAAACGGTGGTGGTACAGGGAGCCGGGCCGGTCGGCCTGTCGGCAATCCTGTTAGCGAAGCTGTCGGGCGCTCGCGAAATCATTGCCATCGACATGCACGAGAACCGGCTTGCGGTAGCGCGTTCGATGGGCGCGACTGCGACCATATCGCTGAAGGACAGCCCGGAGGAACGGCGCCGTCAGGTTTATGACCGCGTTGCCGCGCACGGCCCGGACGTTGTGGTGGAAGCTGCCGGCGTGCTTCAGGCCTTCCCCGAGGGCGTCGATCTGTCGGGAAATCACGGGCGCTACATCATCCTCGGCCTGTGGGGCGCGATCGGCACCCAGCCAATCTCACCGCGCGACTTGTCGATCAAGAACCTGACGGTTGCCGGGGCGAGTTTCCCCAAGCCCAAGCATTATCACGGCGCGCTTCAGCTTGCCGCAAGGTTGCAGGGCGAATACCCGCTGGCGGAACTCGTCACCCACCGTTTCGGCATTGCCGGGGCGCTGGAGGCACTTGAGGCCACGGCCAAGGGTGCCGTCATCAAAGCCATTATCGATCCCGAGATCGCCTGAAGTCAGGAGACAATCCATGTCCGAAGCTGCCACTATCGACAATCGCAACCGCACACCGCGCCCCGATCATATTCCCGGCCATCTCGTCCGCGACATCGACATGTACGCGCTCGACGGGCTTGAGGCGGGATACCATGAAGCATGGAAAGCGCTTCAAGCGAAAGAAACTTCCGATCTCGTCTGGACCCCGCTGACCGGCGGCCACTGGATCGCGATGAACGGTCCGATGATCAAGGAGATTTACGAAGACCCATCGCGCTTTTCCAGCGAGGTGATTTTCCTGCCTAAAGAAGCGGGTGAGAAATATCTGATGGTGCCGACGCGGATGAACCCGCCTGAGCACACGCCGTATCGCAAGCTGCTCGACACCGGGCTCAATCCCGCGCGGATGCGCGACGTCGAGCAAATGGTGAAACAGGCCGCCATCGACCTGATCGAGCCGCTGGTGGCGCAAGGAAAATGCGATTTTGCCGCTGATTTCGCGAAGATCTTTCCGGTGCGGGTGTTCATGGCGCTGTCCGATCTGCCACTGACAGATGTACCGAAACTGGTGCGGTGGTCCGACGACATGACCCGTCCCACGGGCAATACGCCGGAGGAAATGGCAGCTTGTCTCGAGGCCGCCAATCAGAAATTCTTCGCCTATGTCGAACCGATCATCGCATCGCGGATCGGCGGCACCGGGAAGGATCTGATTACCACTATGGTCAATGGAACGGTCGACGGGCACCCGATGCCGCACGACAAGGCGCTCGGTCTGATCTCGCTGCTGTTGCTCGGCGGTCTGGATACCGTCGTCAACTTCCTCAGCTTCATGATGATTTATCTTGCGCGCAATCCCGACACGGTCGCTGAATTGCAAGGCAACGAACTGAAACTGCTGCGCGGAGTCGAGGAATTATTCCGCCGCTTCCCAGTCGTGTCTGACGCGCGGATGATCGCTCGCGACATGGAATATCGCGGCGTAACAATGAAACAGGGTGAGATGATCCTGCTGCCGACAACGCTGCACGGCCTGGACGAAGGCGAAAATGCTGAGCCTTGGACACTCGACTGGGAACGCAAGCAGATCAACCACTCGACGTTCGCCCATGGTCCGCATCGCTGCGCAGGTCTGCATCTCGCGCGTATGGAAGCGACTGTGATGCTGCAGGAATGGATCAAGCGTATCCCCGAATTCCGCCTCGCCGAAGGCGCACGTCCGATCTATCATTCTGGCATCGTTGCCGCGGTAGAGAACGTCCCGCTGGTCTGGCGAAAGCCCTGATCGGGCCAGCCCTTCGCGCTAACCAGTACCGCAATGCTCAGGCGCGGCGGCTGCGATATCGAGCGCCTGAAGTATTGCCGTCCGGCCAACGCCCAGCTTGATCGCATTCTTCAGATGCACCCGAAATCCGGGCCTAAAGCGATGGCTTGGCGCGGCATCGCAGGCGAGCGCGGCAAGTTCCTTCACTTTTGCGCGGACGGTGCCGCTCCGCCACGGAATCGCGCAATATTCGAAGAAGCCGGAAAATATGTCTGGAGAAAGCCGCAGCATCGCTTCGAGAAAGCCGGGCAGTTCCTCGGAAAAACCCTCCCAGAACGAGTCGGTCCCGACATGTTGGTCCCAAAGGCGCTGCCGTTCCGGATCAAGCGGCGCGTAAGCATCGGCAAGTCCGCGCGCTGTCGCTTCTTCGAGCACTGAGACCGCGCTGACCATCAAGCTGTGCACGCCCAGCCCCGACGCCAGCGCGATGATTTCCTGAACCTGCGCCACACTCGCCCCGGCATCCAGTGCGTGCCTGATAGATGCGCCAATCGCCGCACGATCGAGTGCCGTAACCGCGACAGACGCCGCCAGCGTAATCAAAGCCGCATCCTGCGCATCAAGCCCTTCTCCGGCGGGCAGCCCGGCAGTCAGCGCCTCGGCTTCGGCGCGCAGGTCTGAGATCGATACCTGGTTCATGCGTTCCAGCATCGAATATCACCGGCACGCTGTCAACTTAAGCGTTGACCGGGGTGCTCAAATCCTTCAAATCCCGGCGACATGGTAGAACACTTGGCAACGCTGGAAGACCGTATCCGGAAGCTTGAAGATCGCGCCGAGATTCAGGATCTCGTGGCGCGCTACTTCAAGGTGACCGACGACGACGACTACCTGGCGCTGGCGGATTGCTTTGCCCGCGATGCCCGTTTCCTCGCGACCGGTTTTGAAGGCGGCACGGGCCGCGAGGGCGTCGTTGCGTTCCTCAAGGCCGCCCGCTCGACGATGCAGCAGACTGTCCACACCCCCAATTATGTTCACATCACCTTCCAAGGCGCCGATAGAGCGGGCGGGACTGTCATGGCACATCTCGAGATCGGCATTGGCGGAACGACGGTCTACGGCGCCGTGCGCTACCTCGACGAATATCGGCGGGAGGATGGGCGTTGGCGGATCGCTTCGCGTGAAATGGGCGCGGTCCATCTGGGTAGCTGGGATGTTGTCGCCAGTTCGATGACCGAGCCGCACAATGTGCGCTGGCCGGGCGCGGAACCCGCGCCATCGGATTATCCGAGAAAGAAAAACTGACCGCTTGAAGATCGGGATTAAAAATGACTGATGCTGCCATGAGCGACACAACGAAGTTGCTGGAAGAAAAGGCGATCGAGCGGATCGTCCATGATTACGCCTATTATCTCGACATGAACCAGCCGGAAAAGATGGTCGAACTGTTCGTCGACGATTGCGAGGTCAGCTACGCACCCAATTTCGGCGCCAGCGGGATCGAGGCCTACAAGCAGACGCTCAACGGCATCGGCACCTTTTTCCGCGGTACTTCGCACCATGTGTCGGGCGTCGTCATCGACTGGGTGAGCGATACCGAGGCCAATGTGCGCGCCATTTTGCTGGCCGTTCACCGCTATACCAGGGAACGTCCCGATGGCATTCTGTATGGCCAGTACCACGATGTCGTGGTCAAGCGGGACGGTCAGTGGAAGTTCAAGACGCGTATCCTCAAGACGACGATGACCACCGATTATCACGTCAAGGCATCGAACCCGATCGGCCGCGCCGAATAGGCCAGGACGATGACCTACCAACACATTCGCATCGATCGCGGGGAATGCATCGACTGGCTCGTGCTCGACCGGCCCGATCGCGCCAACGCGATGTCGAACGCCATGCTCGACGAGTTTTCGGCCGCGCTCGAATTGCTCAAGGGCGACGGCGCGCCGGTGATCGGCATACGCGGCGAGGGCAAGGGCTTCTGTTCGGGCTTCGATCTCGATCAGGTTGGCAAGATGGGCGCCGTCGCAGTCGATCCCGTGGCCGACAAGGCGCGGCTGCAGCGCAATCTCGATCGCTGGCTGGCGATCTGGGACCATCCCAAGCCGGTCATCGCGGCGGTTCATGGCTATTGCCTCGCCGGCGCGACCCAGATGTGCGTGTTTGCCGATATCACGGTGGTGGCCGACGATGCGCGGATCGGCGAGCCGACCATTCCGATCGGCGGCGGCTATCTGGCGCCGGTGTGGTCGACCCTTGTTGGCCCCAAGCGCGCCAAGGAACTGGCTTTCGTCCCGGGCAACTCGATCGACGGGCCGACCGCAGTGGAATGGGGCTGGGCCAACCACTGCGTCCCCGCCGCCGATCTCATCGCAGCGGTCGAAGGCCTCGCCGCGCGCATTGCGCTGACCCCGCCTGACGTGCTGCGGATCAAGAAACATTCGATCAACCGCGCGGCCGAGGCGCAGGGCTTCCGCGCTGCCGCCGCCCATGTCGCCGATATGGACGCATTGCTTCACCAGTCACCCGCGGTGCACGCCGTCAAACAGCGCGGCGGTGAAATTGGCCTCAAGGCGCTGATCGCCGAGTATCGTTCGGCGCCGACCACGCCGCTCAAACCCTATTCCAGAGACTCCGGGAACTGACTTATGACAGATGTCGAATTCACCAAGGACGGCAATGTCGCCCGGGTTCACCTCAACCGGCCGCAGGGGCTCAATGCCATCACTGGCAAGATGGACGAGCTGCTCTACGACGCGTGGCAGGCCATCAACGACGATCCGGACATCTGGTGCGCGATTATCTCCGCCGCGGGTGAGAAGTCGTTCTGCATCGGCGCGGATGTGTCGGAAGGGCCGGAACGCAAGACGCGGATAGCGCTCGCGGGCGGGTTGACCGGGATCGGCGGGCCGATGGTCACCCTCAAGAAGCCGCTGATCGCCGCTGTACAAGGCTTTTGCGTCGGCGGCGGGCTGGAACTGGCGATGTGCGCGGACATCATCGTCGCCGCCGATACCGCGCAGTTCGGGCTGCCCGAGACCCGGCACGGCATCATCGGCGAATGCGGCGTGGTGCACCGCGCGATCCGGCAACTGCCTCATCACATCGCCATGGCCATGATCCTGACCGGCGAACGCATCAATGCCGCCGCCGCGGCGCAATACGGCCTGGTCAACGAAGTCGTACCTTACGAAAGCCTGGCCGATGCCGCGATGAAGTGGGCCGGCAAGATCGCCAAATGCGCGCCCGGGGCCAATTATGCCGCCAAGGCCGCCGCGCTCGGTCGGCTCGGTTATCCGCTCGAAGTCGCGTTGATGACCCGGTTCGAGGAAATCGAGCAATATGCCGAAAGCGGCGATGTTCGCGAGCGCAACGCGGCCTCCGCCGAAGGACGCAAACCAGTCTGGACCGGGCGGTAACCGCGCCATGACCGGCCTGTCTCCCATCGAGGAAATCATAGCGGAAGCGCGCAACGGCCGGCCTTATATTCTGGTCGATGCCGACGACCGCGAGAACGAAGGCGACATCATCGTGCCGGCGCAATTCGCCACGCCCGAGCGGATCATGATGATGGCAACCCATGCGCGCGGGCTGATCTGCCTGGCGATCACCGAGGACCGGGCCCGGCAATTGCAGCTCGAGCCGATGTCGAACGACAACCAGTCGGGCCACGGCACGGCTTTCACCGTCTCGATCGAGGCCCGCGAAGGCGTCACCACCGGCATTTCGGCCTATGACCGGGCGCGGACGATATCGGTGGCGATCAATCCGCAATTCGGACCAGCAGACATTGTCACGCCCGGGCACGTCTTCCCGCTTGTCGCGCGCGACGGAGGCGTGTTGTTCCGCGCCGGCCATACCGAGGCCGCGGTCGACATCTCGCGGATGGCGGGGCTGTTCCCGGCAGGCGTGATTTGTGAGGTGATGAACGAGGACGGCACCATGGCCCGCTTGCCCGACCTGCTGCCCTTCGCTGCCAAGCACGGCATGAAGATCGGCACCATCGCCGATCTCATCCAGTGGCGCCGCAGATCGGAGAAGCTGGTCGAATGCGTTGCGACGGGCCCGTTCGAAAGCCACTTCGGCAGCGGCTTCACGATCAAGGTCTATCGCGATCTGCTCGATCGCGGCGAGCATGTCGCGCTGGTGCGAGGGACAATCCATGCCGGCAGCGACACGCTGGTGCGGGTCCACCAGTTCGATCTGACCGCCGACCTGCTCGGCTATCGCAATGCGCATCCGGACTATGTCTCGGCGGCGCTGCAACAACTCGCGGCACATGATGGGCCGGTGGCGGCGGTGTTCGTCCAGGATCCCGATCAGCACTCGATCTCGCGCCGGGTAGCCGGCGGCCGCCGCGACTATGCCAACCGGGCGAGCGACAGGGATTATGGCATTGGCGCGCAGATTCTGAAGGATCTGGGCGTTGGCAAGATGACCTTGCTGACTTCAAGTTCGCGCAAAATGGTCGCACTCGAAGGTTTTGGCCTCCAGCTGACAGGCCGCATTCCAATTCGGGAGGGAGCCGATGGCTGATACCGATACGCAGGCAAACAAGGCGCTGGTTGCCCGCTTTTTCGAGATTTTCTCCACGGGCGATGTGCCCGCGATCATCGGTGCGATGGCGCCCGATGGCAGCTGGTGGGTCTCGGGCACGCTGGACGGCATGTCAGGCAGCTACACCGCCGCCGGCCTCGCGCCGCTGCTGGTAGGCGCGAATGCCGGCTATAAGGCCGGTGCCCTGCGGATCACCCCGACCGGCATGATTGCCGAGGGCGACAAGGTTGCGGTCGAAGCGCAAGGCTATGCCGAACTGCTTGATGGTCGCAAATACGATTGCCAGTACCATTTTCTGATCACGATCCGCAGCGGCAAGGTGGCCGACGTCAGGGAATATATGGATACGCAGCATGCCAAGGAAATATTCTTCGGCGGGTAGGGCGTCTACCGCTGCGGCTGATATCGTGCTTCCAGCGTCAATACGATCTGATCGAGCGTATCGCCCAGCGCCGCCTCGAAAGTTTCCGCGCCGGCATTGCCGCCCCGCGTATGGATGATCAGGATGTTGAGAAACATGAAGCAGGCGGTGATCAGGCGCCGCTGCGCAGCAGGCTCAGGCAAGTCCGACATACGTTCGCGCAGCAGATGCAGGGTTTGGCCCAAATGCGGGGCAATCCGCTCTCCGAAGTCGCCAAACCTGGTCCCTTGATAGCGTCGCAGGTATTCGCTGAGGAAGGCGGCGTAGCTGTAGTCGCCGTATTCGTCGATCAGTTCGATCTGCGGCAGGAATATCGCGTCGACCACGGCCCGGGTGGTGCCGATCCGGCCGGCCTGCTTCGCTGCTTCCAACATGCCGCCGCGCGCCGCTTCCATCTGGTCCATGCGATAGTCGAAAACCGCCTGCACCAGCGCCTCGCGAGTGCCGAAGTGGTATTGCACGGCATGATGGTTGCGCTGTCCGGCCCGAGCGGCGATATCTCGCAACGACGCGCCGTCGATCCCGCCACGGGCAAAGGCGACTTCGGCCGCCAAAATCAGGGCGACCTTGGGATCATCGTCCGCCAGAGTTTCGCGATCGGCGGTCATGATCAGAGGCTGTAGCATTAAGCCATTTGGCTTAGCTTAGTTCGCTCGTCAACGCTTGTCCTTGCAAGTTGGCTTTTGATGGCTCAACTTCGCGGTTGAAATTGGTTGACCCTTTGCCCAAGCTGGGTCATTTCTAAGCCAGATGGCTTAAACCTGATTTGACGGGATATTTGACATGGCGATGGACACTGGCTTGATATTCCACCCCTACATGCGGCCCGGGCGCACGGCCCGGCAGACCTTCGAGTGGGGGGTGCAAAGCTCGATCGCCTGCGACAAGATGGGCTTCACCACCATGATGATCTCCGAGCATGCCTCGCAGATCTGGGAAAACATCCCCGCGCCCGAACTGATCATGGCCGCGGCCGCGTTGCAGACCGAGCGGATCCGCTTCGCGCCGATGGCGCATATCCTGCCGCACCATAATCCGACCAAGCTGGCAATGACGGTGGGCTGGCTGTCACAGATCCTGGAAGGGCGCTATTTCATGGGGATCGGCGCCGGCGCCTACCCGCTCGCCTCCTACATGCACGGCATCAAGGAAGAAGATCAGAATACCGAGCATCTTAACGACATGGTGCGCGAGTCGCTGATGATCATGGAAAAGATCTGGAAGCGCGAGCCGTTCTTCTACGAGGGTAAATACTGGGATGCCGGGTTCCCCAAGGAAGAAGTGGCGGTCACCGAGGAGGATGAGCAGCACAAGCTGGCGAACTTCTCGCCGTGGGGCGGCGCTTTCCCCGAATTCGCGGTGACTGGCTTCAGCGCCGATTCGCCATCGATGCGGCTGGCCGGGGAACGCAATTTCAAGCCGGTGTCGATCTATTCGGGGCTCGATGCGCTCAAGCGCCACTGGGAGATCTATTCCGAGGCCAATATCAAGGCGGGCTTCACCCCGGATCGCCAGCGCCACGCCGTTTCGCATACGATCTTCTGCGCCGATACCGACGCCGAGGCCAAGCGCCGGGTGATGGAAGGCCCGGTCGGCTATTGCTTCAACCGCTATCTGATCCCGATCTGGCGGCGCTTCGGCATGCTGGATGGCTTTGCCAAGGATCACGGTATCGATCCGCTGGCGGCCGACCTCGAATTCCTGGTCGACAAGGTGTTCGTCGTCGGCTCGCCCGATACTGTGGTCGATAAGCTCAACCACCTGTTTGAGAAATGCGGCGGCTGGGGCACACTGCAGATCGAATCGCACGATTATTACGACGATCCGGGCGAATGGTTCTATTCACTCGAGCTCTGCGCCAAGGAAGTCGCACCGCGCGTCAACCTGCCGGAAAAATCGAGACTGGTCACTGCCTGACATGTTTTTGTGGGAAGCTTGGAGGAACACATGGAAGAATCAGCTACACGCTCAATCGAACGCGGCCTCGCTTGGTGCGGGCCGATTTTCATCGTTTGCATAATCTTTTTCTGGGCAGTCTTGGGTCATAATCTCCCGCCGCCCAACATGATGGCGATGACGCCCGAGCAACTCGTTTCAGACTACTATGGCAAATACCCCAGTATCGGGCCTGCCATGATTGGCGCGGCAACATTCGGCATGTTTTATACGCTGTGGTCGATCCTCGTCGCCAGGCTGATGCGCGAAGAGAACGGCAGCTTCGGCGTGCTGAGCATGATGGAGCTTAGTGGCGGCATTCTAACGGGCTGGCTGTTCGCTTTCTGCTCGGCGATGTGGGCGGCTTGTTCGGTGCTCGTCACTCAGGTTTCGCCCGAGATAATCAAGATGGTGCACACCTTTACCTGGTTCATCTTTGACTGCACTTATATGATCACCACAATGCAAATGGTAGCGATGGGGCTTTTCACGGTCCTCAACAAGCGCCAGACTATGTTCCCGGCGTGGGCCGGATGGACCGCAATTGCTGTCGGCGCGGGCTTCATCGCGCTAGTGCTCATGCCGTTCGTAACCGAAGGTCCGTTCACGGTTAACGGCCTGTTTAACTTCTGGATTATCTTCAGCGCCTGGATCTGGGCCTATTTCCTGGTTTATAATGTATTCGTACTCAAGCATGTCTACAAAGCCCCAGCGGAACAAGCTCGCGCCGCTGGGCGGGCCCTGATAGCCTAGAATACGTCAGGTTGAGAACTTACGCACAAGGGCGGCGCACCTGAAAAGGAGCGCCGCCCTGTCGTACAACAGGGAGCGGCCATGACTTTGGACAAGCGATCCAGCGCTGTCGTCGCGCCGCCCGGCACCGACGGAATCTGGACTTTCGTGTTCATTGACATGATCGTCTTCACGCTGTTTTTCATAGTGTACTTGTCCGAGCGGATCAGAATTCCCGACGTTTTTGCCGCATCGCAAACGCAACTCGATCCGACATTCGGACTGATGAATGCCCTGATCCTGCTAACCAGCTCGCTGTTTGTGGCGGAAGCGGTCATGGCGGCGAGGCAGGCCAAGCCAGTTGTGGTCAGAGCCCGGCTGGCACTTGCACTCGTCTGCGGTGCGCTGTTTTCAGCAAGCAAGCTTACCGAATATGCAGGCAAGTTCGCAGCCGGTATCTCGCCGGTGACCAATTCGTTTTTCTCGTTCTATTTCCTGCTGACAGTGATCCATTTCTTGCATGTTTTGGCAGGCATGGTGTTTATCGCGCACTGCCTTGCGAGGGCACATGCAGAGGCAGGTCGGCCAGCCTATGTCGCGAAGCTGGAGAACACCGGCCTGTTCTGGCATTTCGTCGATCTGCTGTGGCTGTTCCTGTTTCCGCTGCTCTATCTCGCAGGCCTGCCATGAACCCGGCTGGTTGGAGCTTGAAGCTGACCTGGCTTGGGCTTGTTGCCTTGACGCTGCTGTCATTGGCCTCGGCTGAAGGTCTGGTCAGCCATCATGTCGCCCTGATCGGCATTTTCGTCATCGCGGCGATCAAGGGGCTTATGGTCGCCCGCCGGTTCATGGAAGTTGGCCATGCCCTGCCGCACTGGCGGGCGCTCTATCAGGTGTGGATTGCCGGAATTGCGATCATTCTAGCCGCCGGACACATGTTTTGACAGTTCCAAAGCGGCCAATTACCCTCGCCAATTATACCAGCGTATAACCACCATCGACCGGGGTAAGCGTGCCCGTAATGAACGAGGATTCGTCGCTTGCCAGAAATACCGCCAGATGGGCGATCTCATCCGGCGTGCCGATGCGGCCCATCAGTGTCGCGGCAATCGCGCCTTCGAGATAATCCTTGGGCAGCCCTTTGGTCATGCCGGTATCGATGGCGCCGGGCAGGATCGCATTCACGCGGATGCCCTGCGACGCATATTCGGCGGCGGTCACTTTGGTCAGCATCGAAACACCGCCCTTGGACGCGCAATACGCCGGCATACTGGGGAAAGCGACAAGCGACGCCATCGACGAAGTGTTGACGATCGACCCGCCGCCAGTTTTGAGCATCAGCGGGATCGCATATTTCATGCCAAGGAATACACCGCGCAGATTGACCGCGATCACCTCGTCGAATGCATCCTCGTCGTGATCGGCGGTCGGGGCAATCTGGCCCGAGATGCCGGCATTGTTGCAGAGCACACCGAGCCGTCCGAACCGTTGCATGGCCAGATCGAGCATCGCGCGGACATCGGCGCTTTTCGAGACATCGGCATGAGTGGCAATACAGTTATCGCCCAGTTCGGGCAGCTCGTCCTGCCTGCCCGAGACATCGGCAGCGACGACTTTCGCCCCCTGCGCGCAGAAATGCCTGACCATGGCTGCGCCCATCCCCGAACCGGCCCCGGTGACCACAGCGACTTTGCCAGCCAATCGTCCACTCATCTCGATGATCCTTCAGTTCAGGGCGTCATGCATTTTTTGCAGATGGACGGCGCGGCGGGCCTGTGCCGGCGCAGAGATGCGGTCTGGCGACCAGTCGAGCCCATTATCGGCGCTGAGCGACACGCTGGCGATCCCCGGCAGGGCCATCACCCGCCGCTGCACCTCGGTCTTGAAAAAGCCGATCATGTGACAAAACGGCGATGTCAGACGGAGGCGTATCGCGACATCACCGCCGGGCGAGATGTCAATCGTGTCGATCAACCCCAGTTCCGCCAGACCCATCGGCACGCCGCTTGCCATGCTGCACGGATCCTTGATCTCGTCCAGTTCGGCGATAATTGCAGCGCGCCGATCATGCATGGCGTCAGGCATGGGTCAGCTGGTCTCCCATCGCGATGGTGGAATAGGGCACTGGCAGAGCCGCCCCTTCCGGCCGGCTGAATTCATCGTTGGCTATGCCGCGCTTGCAGGCTTCGAGGTCGATGCCGTGCAGCTTGGCGTAGGTGCCGCTCAGCATGCTTTCCTTGTTCGCCCTCGTGATCTGTTTCATCGGCATGAACAGGCCCGCATTCTCGATCATATCCTCCGGGAATTCAAACTTGGCGAAGGCTTCAAGACCCGGCTGCGGGTGGTGCAGCGTTCCGCCGGATCCCCAGTACAGCCTGTCGAGCATGGCGGTTCCGCCAACCTTGCACAGTCCGAGCAATATCTGGGCAAACGCGCGCGGCCGCCGTTCGACGATGATGTTCTGGATTTCCATGTTGATATAGATGTTGCCAAACCGTCCCAGCAGCCAAGCCGTTTCCTCAAGAAACGCCAGGCCACCATGGACAATCTCGAAGGTCAGATCGGGAAAGTCTGTCGCGGCAGCTTCGAGATCGCTGGGGTTGTAGGCATCGCCGACCGCGAATGGTCCGATTGGCACGGCCTTGTGGACCGCAACGTGCTTGAGGCCGAGTTTGGCGGCGTGCTCATAAAGCGGATAAATCAGTTTCGGATCGTCCATGCGCCAGGATACCGGCCCGGTGCCATCCCAGCTGGTGGGGTAAAGCTTGAGGCCAAGCGGTTTGTAAAGATTGACCTGTTCGTCCATCGCCCGGATCGCATCAGCACCCTTCAGCGGATCGACACAGACATAGGCGCCGATGAACCGCGACGGATATTTCGTTGTCGCCTCGACCGCCTTGGCGACCGACGAATAACCGTCCTTGAACGAAGCGATCGCCAGTGGATGGTAAACGGCAATATCGGTGACGCTTTCGCCAAACAGCAGATTGGCGGTATCTTTTACGGTCCAGTCGCGCAGGTAATCCCTGCTGCTCATGGCATAGCGCGGATCGGGCGGATTGGCCGCGAGAGCGTAGGCCAGATCGACCATCGCCTCGCCCAATACCGGATCTTCCCAGTTGCTGGGGAGATGGTTGTAGGCATGCGCCACCGCATCGAGCACGAACATACCATCGATCATGAAACTCTCCCGGCTGCAGACGAGTCGCAACGCGCGCCCGCCGGATCATGCTAGGAGCGGGTATTCCAGCGGTCAACATTGTCGTGGAGAATGATGGAGCCGTGTTTTGGCTAGGGCACCTGCACGCCATTTACAGCGTGCGAAAAGTAATATGCCGCCAGGCCTCGCACGTGTAGCGCGCGAAACCCGGCGGCAAAATGTCAGCTTAGAACTTGATCGTCGCGTCAACCCCGTAGGTGCGCGGGGTGCCGGGCGTCAGCAGAACCGTACCGAACGCACCGGCCGTGTCATAGCCGAAGGGGTAATATTGCTTGTTGGTGATATTCTTGCCCCAAACCCGGACCTGAAAGTTCTTGCTGTTCCACGCCAGGCTGCCATTGACCAGAGCATAGCCCTTGGATCCGACACGATCCGTTGAGTTATTGGCCCCCTGATAGAGTGGAATCAATACGCCTGCGCCATTTGGAAAGAAAGCAGCAGGGCGCGCCTTATCATTGAAGGGATCGTACCAGTATTTACTCTTGTACGCGACCTCTCCGCTCAGCACGAGATCGCCCTCATACACTCGCCCGACCGTAAGATCACTGCCAGCGCTAAAAGTCCATTTGGAAGCGAAGGGAATCCTGTTGCCCGCGATGGAAACACCGCTCAGCAACGGGTTATTCTGGCTATATTTGGTATCGAGGTAGCCCACTGAACCGCGCAGCGTGAGCGCGGACACCGGCTTGGCCAGCAGTTCCACTTCCGCACCCTTCACCTTTGCATTCAGGCTCCGCAAGAAGGCCACGCCGCCAATGACTTCCTGGACCTGCTGATTCCGGTAATCATAGTGGAACGCGGCACCATTGAGCTGAATGGTGTTGTTGGCAAATCTCGTTTTGAAACCCACCTCGATCGAGTCGAGCTTTTCCGGAACCACGAAATACACGGCGGACGGACTGATGAAGCCGAAACCATTGAAGGTAGCCGAGCGATAGCCACGGCTGAAGCTGGCATAGGTCTTGATATCTTCGCTCCAGGCGTAGTTCAGGATCGCGCGTCCCGACCAGTTGCTGTAGCTCCGCTTGATAACGGTTTCCGGGTTGGTCGTAGAGTTGTACAGATCGAACAGCGCCGTTCCCGGAAAGTCCGTCAAAACTGTCGAAAAAGCATCCAGAAAATCCGCATTATCCTTTGTATAACGCAGACCCAGGGTCAATTCGAGCGCCGGGGTGATACTGTAGGTTCCTTCGCCATAGACCGCGACGGTTTTACGCTTCTGGTTATACCCGAACGCCAAGTTGAGCGACGTCGTCACCCCCGGATTCCACGACCCCGGGGTGGTTGCATCGGGCAGAACATTATACGCCAACACCTTATTGTCGGAAAGGATGCTGTCCTTGCCATAGTAGACGCCAAGCAATGCCTTGAACTTCTCACTATCATAGTTGACCCGGAAGTCCTGACTGAAATCTTCGCCTTTGGAATCATAATCAATGAAGTAGACATCGGACGGCGTTGCGTCATTGTCGATATTCAATCTGTAGCGCGACTTGGTATAGCCGGTGACTGACGTGACAGACCATGTGTCATCGATCTCATAATTGATGTTTACCGCGCCGCCCCACGACTTGGTGAGGAATTTGCCACCTCTGTCGAGTGCAACTTCACCAAATCCACAACAGGCGGCCGTTTGACGCGAGTTGCCAAAGAAATCGGTGCCGCCATTGTAGTTTGCGTCCGCTCCGACCAGGCCGAGATAGTGGAGCGGATAGCCAACCGGATTGTCCTTGTTGTAAAAACCCTTGATCGAAATGTTGAGTTGATCGCTGGGCTTGAAGCGAAGTGTCCCGCGCAACCCGATTGTATCGAGCGATCCATAGGTTTTCCCATTTTGCGACGGCTGGGGATCCCTGAAATAGCCATCACCCTTGCCGTAATTAAAGGCCAGGCGCAGGCCAACCTGGTCTTCGACCGG
>JANLQW010000223.1:0-3101 GCA_031368085.1 Novosphingobium sp.
CGGAGTTCCACCACATGCGGATCAACCACTCCAAGCTGTTCGCCGACCAGCGCAACCACATCAACGGCATCGAGAACTTCTGGAACCAGGCGAAGCGCCGCCTGCGTGGCTACAATGGCATCCCCAGGCAGCACTTCCACCTGTTCATCAAGGAGTGCGAATGGCGCTTCAACTACCGCCCCATCGGACGTATGCAGACAACCCTGATGCGGTGGTGGTTCAAGTAACTCAAGTAACCCTATCTATGCCAGCCCCTTCCTATTTTCCTAAGTTGTGCATCGATCTCGGCGTCGGTGAGCCCGCGCTCTTTCTAGATCGCCCTAGCTTTCTCGCCATTAGCGATTAGTTTCGCGTCAAGTTCATCCGGCATGCGCTTCTCTATACTTTCCGCTAGGCATACACAAAACGGCGACTCGATGCGACATGCGATACGTCAAAACTGAACTGAGAGACCCCCACGCAATTTTCTTGCTTTCTCCCGCAACGCCCCCTAAGGGCCCCCCAGCAATCGGCGCGCGGGCCTTGTTCCGCCGCAGTCCCGGTAGCGTGAGGTTTCGCGTTTCAACGCCAAACTTGCCCGGACGTACGGTCGCCGTATTCGCCTGAAGCTTCCTTCTTCACGCAGGGTCGCATCCAACGAACCCTTGCTTGCGCAAGCGGCATCATGCCGCGCGTCCGCATTCCATATTGATGCTTCGACAGGCTCAGCACAGTCGGTCAAGCAGATGAAAGAGTCTTAAATTATGTCCTATTTTTCCGACCTTGGCCTGGCCGAGCCTCTCATTCGTGCGCTCGAGAGCAAGGGCTATTCCGATCCCACGCCGATCCAGAAGCAGGCAATCCCGGCGCTGCTCAAGGGGCGCGATCTGCTCGGCATTGCCCAGACCGGCACCGGCAAGACCGCAGCCTTCGCGCTGCCCTCACTCCACCGGCTGGCGGCTGATCCCAAGGCGCGCAACAATGCCGCCTGCCGGATGCTGGTGCTCTCGCCAACCCGCGAACTCGCCGCGCAGATCGCCGATAACATGCGCGGCTATACCAAATACCTGGCGCTCAATGTGCAATGCGTGTTTGGCGGCGTTCCCGTCGGCAAGCAGGCGCGCGCTCTGGTTGGCGGCTGCGACGTGCTCGTCGCAACTCCGGGCCGACTGCTCGATCTGATCGAGCAACGCGCGCTGACGCTGCGCCATGTCGAGATTTTCGTGCTCGACGAGGCCGATCAGATGATGGACCTCGGCTTCATCGTGCCGCTCAAGCGCATTGCCAACATGCTGCCCAAGGAACGCCAGAGCCTGTTCTTCTCGGCGACCATGCCCAAGGCGATCGCCGATCTTGGCCGCCAGTTCATCAACGATCCGGTGCGCGTCGAAGTCGCCCCGCAAGCGACCACGGTCGAGCGGGTCGATCAATATGTCACCCATGTCAACCAGGCCGAAAAGCAGGCGCTACTCAGCCTCAAGCTGCGCGCCGGGCTGGCCGACCAGTCGGTTGACCGGGCACTGGTGTTCACCCGCACCAAGCACGGGGCGGACCGGGTGGTGCGCCATCTCAACAGCGCCGGGGTCAATGCCGCAGCGATCCACGGCAACAAGAGCCAGGCCCAGCGCACCGCCGCTTTGCTCGCCTTCCGCAAGGGATCGACTCCGGTGCTGGTCGCCACCGACATCGCTGCGCGCGGCATCGACGTGCAGGGCGTCAGCCATGTGTTCAACTTCGAGATCCCCAATGTCGCGGAGCAATATGTCCACCGCATCGGGCGGACGGCTCGCGCGGGGGCCGACGGGATTTCGATCAGCTTCGTCGCGGCGGACGAGAAGCCCTATCTGCGCGACATCGAAAAGCTGACCGGCGTCAAGCTGATGCCGCAATCGCTGCCCGAGGATTTCGCCAGGGAAGCAGCGCGTTTGCCAGCCCCCAGCCGCAAGCCCGCCGAAGCCGAGCAGGATGCCAGGCGCGACGAGCGCGACCGGCGCGGGCGCTTCGGCGCCAGGAGCGACGGGCGCGGGGGCGGCGGACAGGGCCGCAACAACAACGTCAGCCGCGGCGGGCAGGCTCGCGACGGCCAAAGCCGCGATGCCCACGCCCGAAGTGCCCACGGCAGCCGCCCGCCAAGCGATCGCGGCCCAGTGTTCAACCCGCTGGGCGAACGGCATGCCCAGGCCGCCGATGGCCGAACCACACGTCCCGAAGGCGAGCGGCGTCCGCCGCAGCAGCCGGAAGGCGAGCGTCGCCCGGCACGGCCCCAAGGCGAGCGGCACAATGCCGCGCCGGGTGACCGCCGCCCGCCGCGCCCCGAAGGCGACCGCCGTCCCGAAGGTGCGCAGAAACGCAATTTTAACGGGCGCAGCGGGCCGGGCAATTTTCGCGGCAAGGCACGCACGGCCAGCTAACCGACTGCGATTGCGGGCGCTTTGCCCGCGTTCTCCCGCAATCGCGGTTAATCCAGCGAATCATTGCAATTTCGACCTTTGACGCCTAATTAGGCGGGGCTATCGTCGCCTGCGACGGAACTTTCGGCTGCGGCTACCTGTTCCTCACACGCAACCTTGCTCCGCTGACCTGGGTGTCGCGGGTATCAGATTTCGTGAAAGGATCTCAATATGCCGGTAGGCACCGTAAAATTCTTCAATTCCGAAAAAGGCTATGGCTTCATCGCGCCCGATGAAGGCGGCGGCGACAGCTTCGTCCACATTAGCGCGGTTGAGCGGGCTGGCATGGGCACATTGGAAAAGGACCAGCGGGTTCGCTACGAACTGGAAACCGACCAGCGCGGCAAGACTTCCGCCGTCAACCTTGAGGCCGCGTAACCAGTGGCCAAAGAGGAGCTGTTGACCCTTGATGGCCAGATCGACGAAATCCTTCCGGATGGGCGTTTTGGCGTGATGCTGGAAAACAACCACCGGATTATCGCTTATACCGCTGGAAAGATGCGTAAACATCGCATCCGTTCGGTGGTCGGCGACCGGGTGCGCGTCGAGATGACCCCGTATGACCTCGAAAAGGGCCGCATCGTATTTCGCGATCGTGGTCCCGGATTCGCCAGCCTGCCCGGCCCGCGTAACAAGCGGCGCTGAACCGGCTTTAGCACCGCAGTCACCGGC
>JANLQW010000235.1:0-10915 GCA_031368085.1 Novosphingobium sp.
GAAGTGCCGCCGAATTTCATCACGATGCGGGCCAAGGGTAGGCGCTCCCTAAAACTTGAGCCCGGACGCTTGGGTCCGGGCGGCGGTCCTGTTAGGGAGGCGGGATGGCTAATGCAACTATGAGCGCAACGATGAGCACAACGATACGGGCAGCCGAAGCCGCGCATTTCGGCAAGCTCGCGGCCGATTGGTGGAATCCGAAGGGCTCCTCCGCCATGCTCCACCGGCTCAACCCGGTCCGGCTTGGCTATATCCGGCAGGCTGTCGAGGCACATTGGCAGCTGGACCCACGCGCCGCGCGGGTGCTGGCGGGCAAGCGCGCGTTCGATGTCGGCTGCGGCGCCGGGCTGCTGTGCGAACCGCTTGTCCGGCTCGGTGCCCAGGTGACGGGCATCGACGCAGCGGCGGAAAACATCGCGGTCGCGGGGGTCCACGCCGCAGCGATGGAGCTCGCGATCGATTACCGGCACGGCGACATCGGCGAACTCGGCCTCGCGGGCTTCGATCTGGTCACCGCCATGGAAGTGCTGGAGCATGTTGCCAGCAAGGGCGTTTTCCTCGCCGCCCTCGTTGCCACGCTGAAACCAGATGGCCTGCTGATCCTCTCCACCCCCAACCGAACGGTGCAATCGCGGCTGCTGCTGGTCGAGGGCGCCGAGCGGCTGGGCGCGATCCCGCGCGGCACGCATAATTGGCACGACTTCATTACGCCAGACGAGCTGCGCGAATTGCTGGCGGCTGCGGGGCTCACGATGGGTGAGCCGCAGGGTATCGGCTGGTCGCCGCTCAAGGGCCTGCATCTTAGCGCCAACCTGGCGCTCAACTATATCGTCACAGCCCGCGCAGCATGAGCGCAATGGCGGACGGCGCCCCGCCCCGCTCCGAGCTGTTTGCCATTACGGTCAAGGCGCTGCTGGCGCTGGCGGTCTTATTGGCTGCCTATCCGCTGGTCCGCGCCTTCTACGGCTTCGAGATCGACTATAACGAAGGCTGGAACGCCTTTTTCCAGCTGCGCGCGATTGCCGGTGAGCCGCTCTATGCCGGCTATTCGCCGCTGTTGTTCAACAACTACCCACCGCTGTCGTTCTATATCGTCGGCGCGCTGGGGCACGTGACGGGCGACCCGGTGCTGGCCGGCCGGTTGCTGTCGCTTGCGGCATTGGCGTCGATAGCACTGACTTGCGGCGCGGTGGTGCGACAGGCCGGCGGCTCGCGGATGGATGCCGGCCTCGCGCTCGCCACCTGCCTGCTGCTGTTCGCCTGCTTTGCCACCGACTATCTCGGCATGAACGATCCCAACATGCTGGCGCTGGCGTTCATTACGGGTGGGCTGGCGCTGCATCTGGGCGGCGCGGACAAACCGGCACGCGCGGCGTTGACCGCGCTGCTGCTGGCGGTGGGCCTGCTGACCAAGCATAACCTCATCCTGGTGCCGCTGCTGATCGCGGGCGATGTGCTGCTGCGCGGCACCCCCCGCGTGCGGTTGGCCTTTTTCGGGACGGGCATAGCGCTTGCCGCCGCCAGCAGCGCGCTGCTGTGGCTGCTCGCTGGCGAGGCGTTCTTCGCCCAGCTCCTCGCGCCCCGAACCTGGTCTGTTGAGCGCGCGTTTCTGTTCACCACCGAAATTCTCGGCCGCTATCAGGCCCCGCTGATCGTCGTCGGCCTTGGCCTGATCGCCGCCCGCGCCTGCGCCCCGGCGGGCTTCATCCTCGCCTATCTCGTCCTCGCCGTGGCGCTAGGCGGCTTTCTGGCGGGCGGCGCGGGCACCGACATCAACGTCTATTTCGACCTCATCGTCGCGCTCGCCATCGGTGCGGGGCTGGTGAGCCGCGAACTGCGCGAGCGTGGCCTCTCGTCCCGGTGTCAGGCGGCGCTGGCGCTGGCGATCAATGCCGGCGCGCTGTTCCATGCGCCACTGGGCCTGGGCCGCTTCGCCGTCGATGCGCTGGCCGAGATGGCGCAGCGCGAGCGCTTATTCGAAGCCGATGCCGCCTATCTGCGGGCCATGCCGGGACCGGCCATCTGCGAATCGCAGCTGCTCTGCCTCACCGCCGGCAAGCCGCTGTTCTACGACAGCTTCAATGCCAATCAGGCGATGCTGACGGGTCGGCTGCCTTCCGGTACGCTGAACGGGATGCTCCGGCGGCATGAGGTGGCGTTGGTTCAGGTCAGCTCAGAGCGTCAACATGCGCCCGGCGATCCCGCTGGCGCACAGACCATGCCGGCCCGATTCGTCAATTTCGAGGATGATGTTTTCGACCAGCTGGAGCGCGACTATGTGCTCGACCGGGTCGGCATCTCAGGGCGGTTCTACCGTCCCCGGCCGCGCGGCGGATCGATCATTCCATCATCTTGAAGATGGCGAAGCCCAGCAGCGTTGCGCAGACGAATAGCGGCCACGACCAATAGATCCCGTTCTGCGGTCCCGTGAATGCCCCGTTGCCGGTCAGGCTGAGATAGTGAATGGTGAGTACGCCGCCGTTTGAACCGTTCGAACCGATCACCCCGGCAACGATCCATGTGAGCAGGATCCCGGGAATCAGCGCCTTCCACATTGCCATATGGCCCCCTTCCTGCGGCTACGACCCTACAGGCGAAAATCTACTGTTTGAACTCGCCCGCTGCCAGTCCGGGCGTTGGCCTGATGCGCGGCGAGCAAGTGAACAAACCCTTTGCCTAGGCCGGTGTGCTTAAGAATCGGTAAATCGAATCTGACGATGCTGAGCCTTTCGGAAATTTGGGCGAGGCTGGCGCAAAAGTTCAACCAAGCGCCGCCAGCCATTCGGGCTCCTTGAAACCGACCAGCAGCCCGCCCGCATGCTCCACCACCGGCCGCTTGATACAACTTGGGTTCGCCGCCATCAGCGCCACGGCCTTTTGTGCGTCCAACCCGTCCTTGTCGGCGTCTGGCAGTTTCTTGAACGTGGTGCCTGCGCGGTTGAGGATTTTCTCCCAGCCCGCCTGCCCCGCCCAACGGGCAAGCCTGTTCGGTTCAGCACCCTGCTTCTTGTAGTCGTGGAAGGCATAGGCGATCCCGCGCCCGTCGAGCCAGTCGCGCGCCTTTTTCACCGTGTCGCAGTTCGGGATGCCGTAGAGGGTGATGGTCAAGGCTTGCTCCTTTCGTATTGGACTCGCGCTCCCTAGAGCGAATTGCGTCAAACCGAAATCAGCCCAAAGCCCGCTTACCCTGAGCTTGTCGAAGGGCTGTCCTTTCTTCGTGCGTCATGGTGAGCGGCCCGAAGAAAAAGCAGCCGTAGACCTACGGTCGCCTTCGGCTCGACAAGCTCAGGGTAGACGGTTTTTTGTTCAGATTAAACGCATGCCGCTCTGGCCAAACGATGCGCCGCGCGGGAGTGGACTTTTTGCCCTATCCGCGACAAAGCCCGAACATGAGCGTCAACAGCTTCGGCCATCTGCTGCGTTTCACCACCTGGGGCGAGAGCCATGGGCCGGCGCTGGGCGCGGTCGTCGATGGCTGCCCGCCGGGTCTCTTGCTGAGCGAGGCGGACCTACAGCCGTTTCTCGATGCCCGGCGTCCTGGCCAGTCGCGCTTCACTACCCAGCGGCAGGAGCCGGATGCGGTGCGAATACTCTCGGGCATATTCGAGGGCAGGACCACCGGCACGCCGATCAGCCTGATGATCGACAATGTCGACCAGCGCTCGAAGGATTACAGCCAAGTCGCTGAATCCTATCGGCCGGGCCACGCCGATTACGCCTATGACGCCAAATACGGCTTTCGCGATTACCGCGGCGGCGGGCGCAGTTCGGCGCGCGAGACGGCGGCGCGGGTAGCTGCTGGCGGCGTCGCGCGGTTGGTCATTCCCGAGGTGAAGCTGCTTGCCTATGTCGTGGAAATCGCCGGGGATGTCATCGACCGCGCCGCCTTCGACGAGAGCGAGATTGGTAACAACCCGTTTTTCTGCCCTGATGCCGCGGCGGCAGCGCGCTGGGAGAAACTGGTCGATGAGGCGCGTCTGGCCGGCTCCTCGGTCGGCGCGGTGGTGGAATGTGTCGCCACCGGTGTCCCCGCGGGCTGGGGCGCACCGCTCTACGCCAAACTGGATGCCGAACTTGCCGGGGCGATGATGAGCATTAATGCGGTCAAAGGCGTGGAAATCGGCGATGGCTTCGCCGCCGCGCGGCTCACCGGCGAGCAGAACGCCGACCGTATGCGGCCGGCGAGCCAGGGCGGCAGCGGCCCAGTCTTTCTCGCCAATCACTCCGGCGGGATTGCGGGCGGGATTTCCACCGGGCAGCCGGTGGTGGTGCGCGCCGCGTTCAAGCCGACCTCCTCGATCCTTAACCCGGTGCAGACGATCAACCGGGCCGGCGAGGCGGCCGACATCCAGACCAAAGGCCGCCACGACCCTTGCGTCGGGATCCGCGGCGCGCCGGTGGTGGAAGCGATGATGGCGCTGGTGCTGGCCGACCACAAGTTGCTGCACCGGGGGCAGTGCGGGTGATCAGCGGGGCCGTCTCAACACCACATAAACCGCCCCTGCCCCGCCGTGCCTTGGATGGGCCGGACGGATTGCGGCGATGCGGCCGGCGTGCGGACCAGCGGCCAGCCAGTCGAGAAACTTCGCGCGAATGGCGCCGCGCCGCTCGCCGCGCGCGACATTGCTATCGGCCGGGCGCGGCCGTCCGGTAATCAGCAGCACCAGCCGCGCGCCCTGCGCCTGCGCCAGAGCCAGACCGTGATCCAGCCGCGCATGCGCCCCGTCCAGCGTATGACCGTGCAGGTCGATGGTAAAATCGGGTAGCGCCAGCCCATGCGCCAGCTTGCGGTCCCATCCGGCATCGAGCGTGGAGCGGTCGAGCGGACGCGGTTTCAGATCCTTTCCGGAACCAGGAGGCGGACCGGCCGCCTGACCCGGCGGCTTGGGCGCACCCGCTCCGTCAGCTATTCGCACTGCCACCTCCCCACTGCGGGGTGGATTGGGACGCCCAGCCATCGGCTTCACCGTCTGCGCCACCCGCGCCCACAGCGCGGCCTCTTCCCTCGATAAAGACCGTCTCACTTGGCGCCGTGGCGCTGCAGCGTGCCCTTTGGCAGCAGCAGGTAAGCCTCGCCCCGCCCGCTCATGCCGCCGGCAATCGTCCGCGCATCACTGCCCGCGCCCCAGAAGGTATCGAACCGGTTGGCGCCCTTGATCGCCCCGCCGGTGTCCTGCGCGATCCACAACCCGTTCGCCTCGCTGCGATCGAGCTGCAGCCACACCGGCGCGCCAAGCGGCACGAATTTCGGGTCCGCCGCCACGCTCGATCGCGGCCGCACCGGCACGCCAAGCGCGCCAAGCGGCCCGTCTCCGGTCTGCTCGCGGAAGAACACCCAGCTCTTGTTCTCGCGCATCAGCGCCCGGCCCTCGTCGGGGTGTTCGCGCAGATATTGCATGATGCCCTGCATCGATCCGGAATACTGGCCGGGCTCGCTGCCGATCAACCCGCGCTGGCGCATCGCGGAGCCGATGCCGGTATAGGCCTGGCCGTTTTGACCGGCATAGCCGATGCGGATTACGCTGCCGTCAGGCGCGCGCAGCCTGCCCGATCCCTGGACCTGCAGGAAGAAGAACTCGACGGGGTCGGCAGCCCAGGCGATTTCCAACCCCCTGTTCGCCAAGGCGCCATCCTCGATCGCGGCGCGCTCGTGATACGGCACGAAAACCCCGGTCTCGTCATAACGACCAAGCGGCTGCTGGCCCGAAGCGGCGGGAGGCGCGTCGCCGATGTTCGCCCGGACGAGATCCGGCGGCAGGCCATAGACCGGGACGTCGAACCCGGGCTGGCGCTGGCGTACGCCGGCAATCTCAGGCTCGTAATAGCCGGTGGCAAAGGCGCTGCCATCGCCAATGCGAGCGGCCTCGAAAAAGGCGGGGAAAAAGGTGGACGAATCCGCGACCGGCCAGCCGGGAGCTGCATCGCAGGCCTGCATCCAGTCGGCAGGTTCGGTCAGCTGGCTGACGTCGGTTCGCGCGATCAGGCGAGGGCAGCTTTCGCGGAACGACACAAGTGCGGCAGCCGCATCCTCTCCGGACATGCCAAGTCCGCCTATTTCCGGACCAGCGAACAAGCCAGTCGCAAGCGCGGTCATCGGTGGAGCGGGAACAACTGGAATAGCCGGAGCAAGTACAGGCACCTGGCCCGAAGGCGGAATCAGCCGGACGCAAGCGCCAAGCAGAATAAGCATGGCGAATGCCGCCAGTTTGCTTGCCCACCTCCCCGGCATGAAATCAGGCTTCGTCGGTCTCTTCGAGCAGCCAGTCCGGCGCAGCCGAAGCAACGCTGCGGCTGAACGTCCAGGTATCTGTCGATTCGATCGCATCGTTGAGCGAACCGGCAATGACATTACCCTCGGCATCGCGTGTAACCGAAGCGATGTCGGCGACAAACCGCAATGCCAACCGTGCAATCGGCGCCTCGTAGCTGGCTAGAACGATCATCGTCTCCTCGATCCGGATCAGCCGGTTGTCCAGCGTTTCACCGGCGGCCTGCCGCGCATCGATCGCGGCAGCGAAGTCGTCGAGCACATGTTTGTCGCAAAGCTGCGCCAGTTCATCCTTGTCCCCGCGCCAGAAAGCCTCAAGGATCATGCGATAAGCGCCGCGCGCCCCTTCGACGAACGCGAGCGTGTCAAACCGGCGGTCAGCCGCCATGATGTCACGCAGGCCGAGTTCGACCGCCGGTAATGCTGCATTTCCGTCCTGCTTGGGTCCACCGGCCAGCTCGCCTGGTCGACCGGCAAGCCGCGGAACCGGCAAGCCGGAAACTCCGGTCTTTTCGTCGAAACGGCCCTGGATCGGTTCTTCCTCATGCTCCGCCCTGCGGCCCAGCACGGAATAAAGCCGCAAGCCCAGAAAAGCTGCGATAAGGGCCAGGATGACGATCTGGAAAGTCACGACTTTGATCCAATTCGTGCCGAGAGGGAAGGCGCTGCGCCCATTGTAGACCTAGATAGGCAAGATTTACAATTGGACAACGACGCTCCCGCCGGATTGTGACAAATTTCCGTCATTACGAGATCAAATTTACTGTCGGACCGAAGGATTTTCCTTGCGGCCAAAGGTCAGCACGGATTGCCGGGCAGCCATTGCCGCCCGCAAACGGCGGTGCTAGGCGCGGCCCTTCCACAACTATCGCGTGAAGAAAGCCCAACCAATGGCCGACGAAGGCAACATCCTGACCCCGCTCGACCTCGGCTCCCTGCCCAATGGCGAGGATACCGAGCCCTCGGCTGGAATCATCTCGCAATACGTCAAGGACCTCTCTGTCGAGAATCCGAACGCTCCGGACAGCTTCCAATGGGAGGAAGCCCCGCAGATGGACGTGCAGTTCAACATCGGCGCGCGCAAGATCGCCGATGATGTGCACGAAGTCGAACTCAAGATCGCGGTCGCTGCCAAAGCCCCGCAAGGCACCGTCTATATCGTCGATCTCGCCTATTGCGGCCTGATCGGCATGCGCAATCTCGACGAGGGCCAGGCTCATGCCTTCACCTATGCCGAGGCGCCGCGCATCTTGTTCCCTTTCGCCCGCCGGATCGTCGCGGACGCTGTGCGCGATGCCGGCTATCCGCCGCTGATGCTCGAGCCGATCGATTTCAACGGCCTGTACATGCAGCAGCTGACCGCCCAGCAGGAGGATGCCCGGGGCGCTTCGGCCGGCAACGCCTGACCCGCCAAGCGCGATACCGGTCATGAGTCTCGTTAAAAATGTTGGCACGATCGGCGGGCTGACGGCGATCAGCCGCGTGTTCGGCTTCGTCCGCGACATGCTGTTTGCGCGGTTGTTCGGCGCGGGCCTTGCAGCCGATGCGTTCCAATTGGCGTTCACCCTGCCCAATACCTTTCGGCGGTTGTTTGCCGAAGGCGCGTTCAGCGTGGCCTTCGTGCCGATGTATAGCGGGAAGCTGCAAGGCGAAGGTGGCGAGGGTGAGGCCGCGCATTTTGCCAACGATGTGCTGTCGGTGTTCGTCTGGGTGCTGTTCGGATTTTCCCTGCTGTGTATCGCCGGCATGGAAGGGATCGTCTGGCTTCTGGCCCGCGAGTACCAGTCGGTGCCGGGCAAATATGAACTGTCGATCACCCTGTCGCGGATCACCTTCCCCTATCTCGGGCTGATCAGTCTGGTCGCGCTGCTCTCGGGCATCCTCAACACCCGCTCGCGGTTCGGTCCGGGCGCGGTGGCCCCAGTGCTGCTCAACCTGTGCCTGATCTCTGCGTTAAGCTGGGGCTGGTACGCCGGCTATTCCGACGCTGCCAAGGCCTTTTCGCAAAGCTGGGCGGTGGCCGCCGCCGGGGTGCTGCAACTGTCGTTCCTGTGGTGGTCGGTGCGACGCGCCGGGGTACGGCTCGATCTGCACTGGCCGCGGATGACCCCCGACACCCGCAAGCTGCTGTGGCGGATCTTCCCGGCCACCTTCGGCGCGGGCATCTATCAACTCAGCCAATTGGCCGACACGTTCTTTGCGACCAGCCTCAAACAAGGCTCGCTGACGCTACTCAAGATGGGCGACCGGCTTAACCAGATGCCGCTGGGGATTGTCGGGATTGCGCTGGGTACCGCGATTCTGCCCACCCTGTCGCGCCACATAGCCAGCAAGGATGAAAGCGGCGCGGCCAAGCTGCAGAGCAGGGCAATCGAGCTGGCGACCCTACTGACGCTGCCCTCGGCTTTTGCGCTGGCGGTTTGTGCTCCGGCCTTCGTCAACGCCTTCTTCGTCGGCGGCAAGTTCACTGCGGCCGACGGCCTGATCATGAGCCAGATCGTGGTCGCGCTGGTCTGCGGTCTGCCCAGCTATGTCATGGTCAAAGTGCTTGAGCCGGGCTACTTTTCGCGCGGCGACGTCAAAACCCCGGTGAAGACGGCAGCCACTGCGTTGGTCTTCAACATCTTCCTCAATCTGGCGGTGGTCCGCTCGTTCGGGATTGTCGGGCTGGCCGCCGCGACAGCCAGTTCTGCCAGCCTCAACTGCCTTCTGCTCTACGCCAACCTGCACCGCCGGGGGCACTTCCGGTTCGATTGGCCGCTGCTCAGCCGGGTGCTGCGCCAGATCGCTGCGTCGGCGGTAATGGCGGGCGTGCTGTGGTACGTCCTGCAGGCGACCTTGCCGTGGTACTCGGGCAGCATCGGACAGCGCGCGATGGGCATCGTCCTGCTGGTTGGTACGGGCCTGACGGTCTACGCTGGGGTCGCGTGGATCATCGGCGCGGTCGACAAGAAGGATCTCGCAATCCTCGCCCGGCGCCGCAGCGTCAGAACCATCGACGAAGAAATTCCGGGCTTCTGAAGTGAGCACCATGCGCGTCGTTTCCGGCATCCAGCCGACTGGCAATCTCCATCTCGGCAATTATCTCGGCGCGATCCGCAACTGGGTCCGGATGCAGGACGCGATGGCGAGCGAGGGCGGCGAATGCCTGTTCTTTCTTGCCGATCTGCACGCGATCAGCCAGCCGCATATGCCGGCGGAGCTCGCCGCCAACACGCGCGAGATGACCGCGGCGCTGATCGCCTGCGGTATTGATCCCGACCGGTCGATCCTGTTCAACCAGGCGCTGGTTCCCGCCCATGCCGAGCTGCAATGGCTGCTCGGCAGCACCGCGCGGATGGGCTGGCTGAACCGCATGACCCAGTGGAAGGACAAGGCCGGCAAGAACCGCGAGGGCGCGAGCGTCGCGTTGTTCACCTATCCGGTTCTGCAGGCAGCCGACGTGCTGCTCTATCAGGCAACTCATGTCCCGGTGGGCGACGACCAGAAGCAGCACCTCGAACTTGCGCGCGACATCGCCCAGAAGTTCAACTTTGATTTCGCCAATGAGGAGACGCCGGTCTTCACCTTGCCGGAACCGATCGTGCCGCCGGAAGCAGCACGGATCATGTCGCTTCGCGATGGCAGCGCCAAGATGAGCAAGTCGGACCCTTCGGACATGAGCCGGATCAACCTCACCGACGACGCCGACGTCATAATGCAGAAGGTGAAGAAGGCCAGAACCGACGCCGAACCGCTCCCCTGCGATGCCAAGGGTCTCGAAGGCCGACCCGAAGCGGCGAACCTTGTCGGCATCTATGCGGCGATGTCGGGGGTGAACGTCAGCGACGTGCTGCGCGACTTCGGCGGCAAGGGCTTTGGCACGTTCAAACCCGCGCTCGGCGAGTTGCTGGCGCACCGGCTGGCGCCGATCAACACGCGCTTCGTCGAACTGCGCCAGGACCGGGCGGCGCTTGATGCGATCTTGCGCAAAGGCGCCGAGGCCGCACGGGCGCTTGCAAAGCCGACGCTGGAGGCGGTCTATGCGGCACTGGGGCTGGTGCGGGAGGGCTGAACCGTCCCAACGTAGCACGGGCTCCGTTCAACGGCTATTCAGCCGCAGTTGTTTACGCCATATTCATAGATCACGCGGGCCGCGCCGCTTTCCGGCGAACCGGCCCGGTTGGTGTCGCGGAGATGATGAATATGCCCAATTTTGTAACTGCTCGCTTCGGCCGAGCGAAACTGGCTTCCGCCGCAGTGCTTATGCTCGGCGTGGCGGCTTGCGCCTCGCCGTTCAATGCCAATGTCTCGCGTTTCCAGTCGCAGCTGCCGGCGCCTGCCGGTCAGACTTTTGTCGTGGTCGCCGACGATCCGCGCGATGCCGGTGGTATCGAATTTTCACGCTACGCCAGCCTGGTCGCGGACCGAATGGCCTCCCTCGGCTACACCCCGAGCGATCCCGGGCACGCAAACCTGATCGTTCGCTTCGATTTTGGCGTGGACAGGGGCCGCGAGCGCATCCGTTCGAGCGGGTTTTCGCGCGACCCCTTCTTTAGCCCGTGGTATGGCTACGGCGGCTACGGCGGCTACGGCGGCTACGGCGGCTACGGCGGCTACGGCGGCTACGGCGGCTACGGCGGCTACGGCGGCTACGGTGGTTACGGC
>JANLQW010000237.1:0-2103 GCA_031368085.1 Novosphingobium sp.
CTGGCTGGCCAGTCCGGTCAGTGATGAAGTGCTGCAACTCTCCTGGATTACCGCGATGCAATCGGGCCTGAGGCCGACTCTGGCCGCGGCAAAGGCATTCGCCACCACGGATTTCCGCCCCGATCTTGACAGCTTCACCATGCCCACTCTGGTGATCCACGGCACGTCCGACAAGACCGTGCCGATCGACGCGACCGCGCGCGAAGTGGCCCGCAGGGTGCCGCATGCCACGCTGATCGAATATGGCGGCGAACCGCACGGGCTGTTCGCCACCCAGACCGAGAGGTTGAAGCGCGACCTGCTGAATTTCCTCCGGGGCGCCGAGCCGGAGGATAATAATCAGGAGGTGCTCGACGCGGTGACGGCGCAGGCGATGGTGTCGAACCCGCTGATTTAGAGCGTGCGATCAGCCGAAATAGCCCTGCAGGAACCACTGGGGCGGCCCGCCGCGGCCGTCGCCGGCCAGCCCTGCCCGGTAAATCCAGTAGCGCCGCCCTTCCCCGTCCTCGATCCGGTAATAGTCGCGCAGCCGCACCGTCGACCGCTCGCGCCACCATTCCGGGGCGATCCGCTCCGGCCCTTCGGCGCGGGCGATCTCATGCACCTGCCCGCGCCAGCGGAACCGGCGCGGCAGGCCATCGGGGCTGGCGTAGAGCACGGCAATGGCCTCTACCTGGTCCAGCAATTTCAAAGGCCTCGCATGGAAGGCTAATTCGCCTTGTGAACTGGTTTCCGGCACCAGCGGCGGCTGCCAGCGCTGGGCGCGCTCGGGGATGTGGCTGGCGTGGGGAACCGGGCGGCGCACCGCAGCCTCGCCAAGGCGAACCGTCAGCCGGTCGATACAGGCGGCAAGGCTGGTGCCATGCACCTCGGCGGCGGCCTCGAAATCGCCTTGCGCGAGCGGCAGAGGCTCGGTCCACGGACTGCGCAGGCGGACCAGTTCGATGCCGAAGCCGGCGTCGATATCGTCGAGCTTGCGGGAAAACAGACTGGCGATATGCGCGGGATCGCGGCTGGCGGCGGCAAGTTCGAGGCGGCGCACCAGCACCTCGCCATCGAGTTTCCACAGACCCAGTTCCAGCCGCCGCGCGCCCAGCGCCTTGCCTTCCAGCAGCCGCGCCATGTCGCCGGCGAGGTCGGTCAGCACCCGGTCGAGCAGCACGCGGTGGCGGATGGGCTCCATCAGCCGGCGCTGGACCAGAGGCGCTTCGACGCCCAGCACCGGCAACAGCGGTTCCGGCACCAACCCGAGCAGCTGGTCGAGGCGGATCAGCGGATTGGCGGCTGGCGCGCGGCGGGTGCGGAAGCGGCGGGCCAGCGCCTCGCGGGCGATGCCGCCGAGATCGCCAATCCGCTTGAGCCCGAGCCGGCGGAGCAGCAGCAGGATGTCGTCGTCGAGCCGCAGCGCGGCGACGGGAAGCGCGGCGAGGCAGGCGGCGGCATCGTCCTCTGCCCCCAGAATCGCGCCTGCTGGCCCGCAATGCGCCAGCCCCCAAGCCGCACCGGCGGTTGGCGCGATGGCGAGCCGCGCCGCCAGCCCGCGCACGCTCAGCCGCGCCCGTGCATCGGCCAGCAGCGCCGCCTCGCCGCCGAACAGATGGCTCACGCCGGTGACATCGACGATCAGCCCGTCCGGCGGATCGAGCGCGCTCCATGGCCCCCAGCGCTGCGCCCACAGCGCCAGCCTCTCAAGAAAGGCAAGGTCGCCCGCCGGATCGAACGGTGCTACCGCCAGCCCGGGGCACAGCGCCCGCGCATCGGCCAGCATCATGCCCGGCCGCGCACCGGCCTCCAGCCCGGCGGGATTGGCCGCGGCGATGCGCGGGCCATGCGCGGTTTCGGCGATCAGGGCGAGCGGAGCGGCGTCCGGCCCCTCGCCCGGCGCGCAGCCTTCACCAAGCCGCCAGCGGTCGATCGCCAGCCGCGCCAGCCAGATCGCCAGAATGCGGCGCGGCGGCAGTGAGATGATCTGCGTCATGGCGCACTATCCATTCTCCGGGAGGGTGGCTGCGGGCGCGGAACAGTTCGGCTTGCCATGAGGGAATACCGGGCGCCTGCGGGTTCCAGCGCGGCGGCGGGGACCGGACGGAGCGCGCCTCCCAG
>JANLQW010000238.1:0-11700 GCA_031368085.1 Novosphingobium sp.
GGTTATGTTCGTCCCGAGCAATACCAGTCCATCCCATCGCTTCCTCCATCTTCTCGACAAAGACGGCTGAATCACAAGATGCTGGTATTGCTCAACTACTTTCGGATCGGGCTCTAAGCATCGCGTTGCGGGCGGCGGTGGCGATGGTCTTGCGGTTCGTCAAATCCGTGCCCGAGAGCGGCGGCAGGAAGCAGACCGTCAGTTCGACCGGATGCCGCCGCGCCAGGATTCGCGTGAAATTCGCTTGTCCCGGCTCGTCGTCGGTCCAGGCGATCTGTGCGGCCTCCGGTCCATAATCAAGCAGAACCGGCTGGACCGCCACGCCATCCGGCAGCGGTTCGAGCGCCGAAAGCAGCGCGCTTTTGAACGGCAGCAGGGCGGTGCCGTCACTGGTGGTGCCCTCGGGAAAAATCGTCAGCGCACCGGTGCCGCGAATTGCCTCGCGGACTTGCTCGATCTGCCGCTGGATGGTGGTGCGGTCATGCCGGGCGATAAAAACTGTTTTATTCATGACACACAGCCAACGCAGAAATGGATTGGCTGACAGTCCGTCATGCGCCACGAAGGCCGCGCCGGCGGCGGCGGCAAGAGCGGGGATGTCGATCCAGCTGACGTGATTGGCAAGCAGAAACTCGCCGCCGGCCCCCCGCTCGCCGGAAATGCGCAGCTTCACGCCTGCCAACTTGCCAACCCCGGCCAGAAACCGCCGAGGCCAGGGATTTTGTCTGCCGCCCAGGCGCCAGAGATAGTAGAGCGGAACACAGACCAGCAGTAACACCAGCATTGCGGACATCCGGAGCGCGATACGCAGCCAGCCGCCAGCGGATATGGCAGGCGGCGGAGTAGCCGGGCTTGCCATTACTCGTCGCGCGGGGCGACCTTGCGGCCCAGCTTGACGCCGTAAAGCTCCATGCGGTGATCGACCAAACGGAAACCCAGCCGCTCGGAGATTTGCCGCTGGAGGGCTTCGAGTTCTGGATCGACGAATTCGATCACCGTGCCGCTTTCAACGTCGATCATGTGATCGTGATGCGCCTCGGGGGCGGCTTCGTAGCGCGAGCGGCCGTCGCCAAAATCGTGGCGGTCGAGAATGCCAGCCTCCTCGAACAGCCGGACGGTCCGGTAGACAGTGGCGATGGAAATCCCGGGATCGAGCTGCACTGCCCGGGCATGCAACTTCTCGACATCGGGATGGTCCGAGCTTTCCGACAGCACGCGGGCGATTACCCGGCGCTGCTCGGTGATCCGCAGTCCCCGTTCGGCGCAAAGCGCTTCGATGTCGATCGGCTGGTGCAAATCCGCTCCTGAAATAATAAGCCCCGCCGGATATTAGTCCGACGGGGCAATTATACAACCAACCATTGCGGGAGAAAGCTTCCGGCGAGGGGGTGTATTGGCCGAACTCTCAGGTCTTGGCCTTGGCCGGCCGACCGCGGCGGGCGCCGGGCTTGCGGCCGAGGCCGATTTTCTTGGCGAGTTCGCGGCGCTTTTCAGCGTAGTTGGGCGCCACCATGGGATAGTCGGCAGCGAGGCCCCAGCGCTGGCGGTATTGATCCGGAGTCAAATTGTAATGCGTCATCAGATGGCGCTTGAGCAACTTAAGCTTTTTGCCATCTTCGAGGCAAACGATGTGATCTGGTTTGACAGAAGAGCGGATCGATACTGCCGGCTCGAGCGCCTTTTCAGGCGCAGCCTCAACCCTCCCCAAGCCGGATAGTGCTCCGTAGACGCTGGTGATTACCTTGGCGAGGTCATCCACCGACACACTATTGTTGCTGACATGAGCAGCGACGATATCCGACGTAAGGGTAATGAGCGTCTCGTTCATATCGTTTAGGGAGTCTTCCATTGTTCAATCCTTGAATAGGTGCGACCCTATAAGCACTTTCTCAGCCGATGCTGAATCAGTCCCACTGACTGACTTCTGAGCCCAATCTACGCTTTTTACAAGGCCGTATTCCGGCATAGCTGTCAATAAGATAAGATATTTGGGAGCTTTGAAAAGAACTGCCGTCAATTTTTCATCAAATGCAGCTTTTCGCAGTCGCGAACGAAGGTTATGGCGTCGAGGCACTGCCCGTCTGGGGTACGATAATACTCCCGTCTCTCTCCGACTGGGAAAAACCCAAACGTGCGATACAGGTGTTCGGCCGAATTACCCTTGCGCATCTCCAGCAACAGACGGCGCGCTCCGCGTGCTTGCGCTGCCTCTGCAAAACGCGCGAGCAGCGTGCGGCCAAGTCCGCGTTGGCGGTAGGCAGGGTCAATCGCGAATAGCAGCAGCTCTTCCTCATCGACACCGTAGCGCGATAGGCAAAAGCCGGCGACTGGAGCGACAGCGGCCGTTTCGCTTATTTCAGGGCCAATCAGCAGATAGTGGCAATTGCCGGCGATCAGCGCATCTTCGACCTGTCTGCGGGTCCAGGCCTCGCCAAAGGCGGGATCGAAAGCGGCGCTCATCACCGCCATGATCCGGTCCAGGTCAGTGGCCGGCGCGGTCATGCTGCGGCCGGCGGCAACCGCGCATCTGGCGGGCGGCCGTAAAGTGGCGTTACATCGGATGTGAAAGCGGCAGGAGGGAGAAGCGGGAGCGCGCGGGCATCTGGCAGTATAACCCACGCCTCCCCGCCGCCGCGCAGGCCGACCAGCGCCTCGGCCTGATTGCCCGCAACCAGCGCCTCCCCTGTCGCAGCCGCCGCCTCTGCCGGTTTGAGAGAGGCCAAGGGGGCAAGCGGGGTTCCCTCGGCAGTGAAACTCTGGAGGAACCACTCGCCATGCCCGCCTGTGGTCGCCACCGTCAGCGGCCGCTCGCCGCATTGTCGGCGGGCCACGGCGGCGATCAGGGCAAGGGTGGGATAGCCGACAAGCTCTGCGCGCCAGGCGAAGGCGAGCGCCCTGGCTGCCGCCAGGCCGACACGCACCCCGGTAAAACTTCCCGGGCCCAGCGCGACGGCGATCCGGTCAGACTTGCCCTTGCCGGGAAGGGCGGCGATCATCGGCACCAGCAGTTCGGCATGGCCGCGGCCAAGGATGCGGAAGTCACCGGCGATGAGGCGGTCGCCTTCGAACAGAGCGACCGAACAGGCCTCGGTTGCGCTATCGATGGCCAGAGTCAGCATGGAACGCCAGCCGGGATTGTCCGCACGGCCTCAGGCGGCGCGGACTTCAGTCACTTCAGGGACGTAATGCTTGAGCAGCCCTTCGATGCCCTGTTTGAGCGTGGCGCTGGAGGACGGGCACCCCGAGCATGCGCCCTGCATCGCCAGATAGACGACCCCTTCGCGAAAGCCCTTGTAGATGATGTCGCCGCCGTCGTTGGCGACTGCCGGGCGCACGCGGGTTTCGATCAGTTCCTTGATCTGGGTGACGATATCGGCATCGGCAGGATCGTCGCCGACATCCTCGTCCTCGGCCGGCACGGTAATGCCGCTGGCGTCGGCTCCGGCGAACAGCGGCGCACCGGAAACAAAATGGTCGAGCAGCATTGCCACGACCTGGGGCTTGAGCGGGCTCCAGTCGACGCCCGGTCCCGCAGTTACCGAGACGAAGTCTCGCCCGAAAAATACGCCGGTGACATCGCCCAGGCTGAACAGGGCCTCGGCGAGGGGGGAGGCCTGAGCCTGTTCCTCATCGGTGAACTCGCGGGAGCCAGCTGCCATGACTTGTTCGCCGGGCATAAATTTCAGCGTGGCCGGATTTGGTGTAGTTTCGGTCTCTATATACATGATACCAGCATGTAGGCTGTGCCGGCTCGGGGTCAAGAGAAACAGCTGGACCAAAAATGCTGCATGTGCGAAGAAGCTTGTGGTGTTCGCCCCGATTCCACCTTATATGCACTGAATAGAAAACGGGTAGAGGATAACTTCGATGCCGGAACGAAACCCACCGCCAACCACCAACGCACAGGAAACCGAAGGCTCGCCGCTGGACAGCAATAGCCCTTTGGACAGCAATGGCCCTTTCGCCACCTTGCTGAAAAGCATCGATCCGCGACGCATGGTCGAGCAGAGCCTGGGACTGACTAAAACCATGTTCGACATTGCAACCGGCAAATCCGAAATCGCGCCTGATAAGCGCGACGCGCGGTTCAAGCATGAGGCCTGGACCGGCAATCCGGCCTACAAGCGCCTCGCCCAAGCCTATCTGGCGATGACCGAAGCTGTCGAGCAGATGATCCCCGACGATCTCTCGGCCGAGAAAAAGCAGCGCGCGCAGCTTGCCGCCTCGATTGTCACCAGCAGTTTCGCGCCGACCAATACGCTGCTTGGTAACCCGGCGGCGCTTGCCAGGACGATCGAGACAGGCGGTAGCAATCTCGCGCGCGGCTTTACTGCCTTTCTCAAGGACATGAAAGACAATGGCGGCCTGCCGAGCCAGGTCGACGATTCCGACTTCGAGGTCGGACGCAATCTGGCGGTCACGCCGGGCAAGATCGTGCTCAAGCACGAGATGTTCGAGCTGATTCATTACAAGCCGACGACCGAGACCGTATATGAGCTGCCGGTCCTGCTGATTCCGCCACAGATCGGCAGATATTATTTCACCGACCTCGCACCGGGACGCAGTTTTGCTGAATATGCCGTCGGCCAGGGCCTGCAGTATTTCGCGGTCAGCTGGCGCAACCCCACGCCTGACGAGCGCGAATGGGGCATGGACGATTATGCCCGCGCAGTGCTGGCGGCGCTGGAGACGGTGGCGGAAATCGCTGGGCAGCCCAAGGTCAACATGGTCGGTTTCTGCGCTGGCGGTATCACCAGCGCAATAGTCCTGAGCTATCTTGCGGCGAAAAAGCGGGATCTGGTCAATTCGCTGACGCTGTGCGTCACCATGCTCGATTTCAAGGCCGACGCCGCGCTCGGCGCTTTTCGCTTCCCGGCGCTGCTGAGCGTCGCCAAGGCGCAATCGTCGATGAAAGGCATCTTGCCGGGCGAGGAACTGCACAAGATCTTCACCTGGCTGCGCCCGAACGATCTGGTGTGGAATTACTGGGTCAACAATTATCTTATGGGCGAAGCGCCGCCGTCTTTCGACATCCTGGCCTGGAACAAGGACAGCACCAACATGCCGGCCAAGTTGCATAGCGATTTCCTGACGATGTTCCAGGAAAACACTGTGATTCAACCGGGGAAATACGAGACGATGGGCGAGCCGGTCGATCTCGGCGCCATCAAATGCGATGCTTTCATCGTCGGCGCGGTGACCGACCATCTGACGCCGTGGAAGGCCTGTTATCTGGCCAAGAACTACCTCGGCGGCAACTGCACCTTCGCGCTGAGCAACGGCGGCCATATCGCCGCGCTGGTCAACCCGCCGGGCAACCCCAAGGCTTACCACAATATCGCTGCGGCGACCGCGCCGGACGCCGACAGCTGGCTCGAACAATCGACCCGGCTTTCCGGCACGTGGTGGGAAAGCTGGGCGGTATGGTGCGGGGAACGCAGCGGCAAGCGGGTCACCGCGCCAAAGAAGCTTGGCTCGAAAGCGAATCCGCCAACGATCGATGCACCCGGCGACTACGTCAAGCAGTAGATAAGGTCGCCCAATCATCCCTTTTGCGTTAGCAAACTGTTGAAAATCCCAGAGGCCGTTTTCCGCATTAGCGAATTCGTTGTTACACCAGTGTTACACCCGATCCGGAACGGCCCCAGCCGATCAGCGATCGAATTAGAAGCGAATGGAGTAAGCATTGATATATCCAGCCATTGAGGCCGTGCGTCTGAGCACCAAGCCGATCCATTATCTCTTAGACGCCAGCCAGAAGCTCGCGCGCAACAAGCATAATCCGCTGCGCGATACATTGGGGATGCGAGCGCTTGCGACGGCTTGCGAACTGCCGGCACGGGCGCTCAAGACCTATACCAAGCCGCGCTACGAAATTTGGGAAGACCTGGGCAGCCTCGAGATTGGCCTGCAGGAAACTCTTGTCCAGAGCCTGCCCTTCGCCGATCTTTTGAACTTCCCGGTTGAGGACGGCCGCGAAAAGCCCAAGGTGCTGATCGCCGCCGCACTGTCGGGCCACCACGCCACGCTGCTGCAGGACACCATTCGCGGCTTCGCCCGCGATTTCGACACCTATATCACCGATTGGAAAGACGCCCGGCAGGTTCCTCTGGCAGCGGGCGATTTCAGTTTCGACGATTATGTCGCCTATCTCATACAGTTTCTCGAGACCTTGGGGCCGGGCACCCACCTCGTCGCGACCTGCCAGGCAGCGCCGCCAGCAATGGTTGCCGCTGCGGTGATGGCGGAGCGCAAGTCGCCGTTTGCCCCGGTTAGTCTGACGCTGATGGGCGGGCCAGTGGATACGCGGCTGAGCCCGAACAATGTGCTGAACAAAATCACCACGACCTTGCCGCTGAAGGTGTTCAAGAAGCTCAATATTCACGCTATACCGTTCGGTTATCCGGGCAGCGGACGCCGGGTCTATCCGGGCTACATGCAGTTGGCCGGCTTTATCGCCCTCAATCCGATGCCGCATGTCAAACAATACGTTAATTTCGTGAAGAGCTCGATGAAGGGCGACGATGAGGGTCTCCAGAAGTTCCGAGATTTTTATGACGAGTATTTCGCGGTGCTCGATATGACCGAGACCTTTTATATCGAAACGCTGGAAAAGATTTTCTTCGACCACCACCTTGCGACCGGCAAGATGACGTTTGAAGGCAAGCTTGTCGATTTCGGCGCCATCCGCGAAACCGCGCTGCTCACCGTCGAGGGTGCCAACGACAATTTCTGTCCCCCGACCCAGACCGAAGCGGCGCATGCGATCTGCCCGAATATTCCCGAGGAGCGGCGCGGACACCATCTGCAAGCCGGAGTCGGGCATTACGGGGTGTTTTCCGGATCGAAGTTCCAGTCTGAAATCTATCCGGCGATCCGCGATTTTATCCACCGTTCGGTCGCCGGGAAATCTCCCCGCAAACCTGCCGCGCTCCCGGTGTCTTTGCGTCCCGGCAAGGGTCACCATGCCTTCGAGGGTACCCAGTTTGCGGACATGCCGCTGGTTTAAGCCAGCTGGCTTTGCGGCATTCACATCGGATTGACTCGCGGCTTTCGCGCGGAGCTAAGGCCGCCGGCGGCTCGGGTCAGGGCGAAGCGCGCCTATTCACTCGCCCTTAATCACTGGGCCCCCTATAGGCTGACCCCATGATCCTGATGCGCCGCTTCGTCTGCTCGCTCGTAATCCCGCTTCCGTTGCTGCTGCTTGCCGTGTCTCCGGCACCGGCGCAACCGGCACCGGCTGTGGGGAGCGAGGCCAAGTCGACACCCTGGCTCTACCGCGGCAGTGACGTGCCGCAGGATCCGGACTGGGTGTTCGGCGAACTGCCGAATGGGGTGCGCTATGCGGTGCGGCGTAACGGGGTGCCGCCCGACCAGGTCTCGATCCGCATCCGCATGGATGTCGGCTCGCTCAACGAACGCGATAATGAGCGCGGCTTTGCGCATCTGATTGAGCATCTGGTGTTCCGCCAGTCCAAATATCTCGGGCCGGCGCAGGCGATCCCGACCTGGCAGCGGCTTGGCGCCAGCTTCGGCTCGGATACCAATGCGGAAACCACGCCGTCGCAAACAGTCTACAAGCTCGATCTGCCCAACGCGACGCCGGCCTCGCTTGATGAGAGCTTCAAGCTGCTCTCCGGGATGATCACCGCGCCAACCCTCTCGGAATCCGATGTCCGCACCGAGGTGCCGATCGTGCTCGCCGAAAAGCGCGAGCGCGGCGGCGCGGCGGCGCGAGTACAGGAGGCCACGCAGGCGACGTTCTATGCCGGCCAGCTGCTCGCCGTTCGCTCGCCGATCGGGACCGAGGAAACGTTGCAGGGTGCGCATTCGGATTCCGTCCGCGCCTTTCATGCGCGTTGGTACCGGCCGGAAAACACCGTGATCATCGCTGCCGGGGATACTACGCCTGCCGCGCTGGCCGCGCTGGTGGAGAAGTGGTTCGCAGGCTGGCGCGTGGCGGGCAAGCGCACGCCTCCCCCCAGCTTTGGCGATCCCGGGGCCCCTCCCGGCTCCGATCCGGCCAATCCGGTGGGCGAGACCCGGGTGCTGGTCGAGCCCGAATTGCCGCGCATGATCAACTATGCGATCCTGCGGCCGTGGCGGTCGGTTATCGATAATATCGCCTATAATCAGGGGTTGATGATCGATTCCGTGGCGCAGGCGCTGATCAACCGGCGGCTTGAGGCCAAGGCGCGGGCCGGAGGCAGCTATCTGATGGCCCAGGTCGCCCAGCAGGACATCAACCGTTCAGCCGATGGCACTTTCGTGTCAGTGACCCCGCTCGGCGAGGACTGGGCGGGCGCGCTGCGCGATGTCCGCGCGGTGATCGCCGACGCGCTGGCGAGCCCGCCCACCCAGGAAGAGATCGACCGCGAGGCGGCGGAGATGGAGATCGCCTATCAGGTGCCGGTCGAGCAGCAGCGGTTGCTGGCCGGATCGAAAGTCGCCGACGATCTGGTGATGGCGCTCGATATCCAGGAGACCGTCGCCGCGCCGGCAGATGTGCTGCGCATCTTCCGCAGCTCGAAACCGCTGTTCACGCCGCAAGCGGTGCTGGCGCATACCCGCACGCTGTTTTCCGGCACGGCGACGCGGGCGCTGCTGATCACGCCAAAGGCGGGTGAAGGCGACGGTGCGGCGCTCCGACAAGCGATGCTGGCGCCGGTTGCGGCCAGCGGCAATGTCCGCCTTGCCGCAAAGCCAATCCGCTTCAACGAGCTGCCGCTGCTCGGTGCGCCCGGCATGCTTGTCAGCCAGGCCCCGACCGGGCTGTTGGGCATCGAGCGGCTGGAGTTTGCCAATGGCGTGAAAGTGCTGATCTGGCCCACCCCGGACGAGCCGGGCCGGATGTCGGTCAAGGTCCGCTTCGGCGGCGGTTATCGCAGTTTCGGCCCCGGTGATGCGGCTTATATCGCGCTCGGCGACATGGCGCTGGTCGGCTCGGGAATGGGCACCCTTGGTCAGGAAGAGCTTGACCGCATCTCCACGGGCCGAAAGATGGGATTCGATTTCAAAGTCGAGGACGCCGCCTTCGAGTTCACCGCCGACACGAGAGGCGCGGATCTTGCTGACCAGCTCTATCTGTTCGCTGCAAAATTCGCCATGCCGCGCTGGGACCCGAATCCTGTGCTCCGCGCCAAGGCAGCGGCGCGGTTGCAATATGAATCCTTCGCCGCATCACCGCAGGGCGTGCTGGAGCGCGATCTCAAATACCTCCAACGCGACCGCGATCCGCGTTACCGCACCCCCAGCCCGGCGGAAATCGAGCAAGCAACGCCCCAAGGCTTCCGCCAGGTCTGGAGCCGGGCGCTGGCGAACGGGCCGATCGAGGTCCAGCTTTACGGGGATTTCGACCGCAGTGCGGCGATTGCGGCTCTGCAGCGGACCTTCGGCGCACTGCCGCCGCGCCCGCCGCTACCCGCCGACATCGCCCCCGCCACCGCGCGCTTCCCCGCCGGCAACACCCAGCCGCAGGTTCTGACCCACCGCGGCGACAGCAATCAGGCGGCTGCGGTGATTTCCTGGCCAACCGGCGGCGGCAGCGCCGGCATCAGCGAATCCCGCCAGCTCGAAATCCTTACCCAGCTGTTCTCCAACCGCCTGATGGACCGGATGCGCGAGAAGCTGGGGGCGAGCTATTCGCCGCAGGTGGTCTCATCCTGGCCGCTCGATCTCAGCAGCGGCGGGTCGATTTCGGCGCTGGCGCAGCTCCAGCCCTCCGCCGTTCCGGCGTTTTTCGCCGCCGCGCAGGAGATTGCCGCCGATCTTGTCGCCCGCCCGGCGAGCGGCGACGAGTTGGCGCGGGTGACCGAGCCGCTGCGCCAGCAGATCACCCGTGCCTCAACCAGCTCGGCGTTCTTCATGTATCAGCTCGAAGGGGCGACGACCGATCCCTCGCGCATCGCCTCGATCCGAACGCTGCTGGGCGATTATACGCAAACCACGCCGGAGAAGATGCAGGCGCTGGCGAAACGCTATCTCGATCCGGGCAAGGGATGGCGGCTGGCGGTGTTGCCCGAAGCGCAGGCGCCCAAGGGAATCGCCACGAAGTAGGTGACTGCCATCCCCTTTCCGCTGGCAGGAGAGGAGTCTGCGGCCTTTCAATTCCAAGTTTCCCCCGCTAAAGGCCGCGCTCGCAAAGGAGCACGGAAGTGGCGAGTAACTGGACACCCGATGGCTGGAAGGCGCAGGAAGCGCGCCATCTGCCGGCCTATGAAAACGCGAGCGAACTTGCCGGGGCCGAGGAAACGCTGGCCAAGTTCCCGCCGCTGGTGTTTGCCGGAGAAGCGCGCGCGCTGAAGGCCGATCTCGCCGAGGTGGCCGCGGGCCAGGGCTTCCTGCTTCAAGGCGGCGATTGCGCCGAGAGCTTCGCCGAGCATAGCGCCGACAATATCCGCGATACGTTCCGCGTGCTGCTGCAAATGGCGGTGGTGATGACCTTCGCCAGCAAGCAGCCGGTGGTGAAAGTTGGCCGCATGGCCGGCCAGTTCGCCAAGCCGCGCTCTGCGCAAACCGAGACAATCGGCGAGACGGAATTGCCGAGCTATTTCGGCGATATCATCAACGGCATGGAATTCGACGAGGGTGTTCGCCGCAACGATCCGCAGCGCATGCTGCAGGCCTACGGGCAGAGCGCGGCGACGCTAAACCTGCTGCGCGCCTTTGCGCACGGCGGCTATGCCAATCTGCGCCAGGTTCATCAGTGGACGCTCGACCATATCGGCCGCAGCCCCTGGGCCAAGAAGTTCCGCGAGACCGCCGACCGTATCGGCGAGGCGCTGGACTTCATGCAGGCCTGCGGGATCAATCCCGAGACCGTGCCGCAGCTTCAGGGCACCAGCTTCTTCACCAGCCATGAGGCGCTGCTGCTGCCCTACGAGCAAGCGCTGACCCGGCGTGATTCGCTCACTGGCGACTGGTACGATTGCTCGGCGCATATGCTGTGGATCGGCGACCGCACGCGCTTCGAAGGCTCGGCACATGTCGAGTTCCTGCGCGGCGTCGGTAATCCGATCGGGATGAAATGCGGTCCGAGCCTCGAGCCCGATGCGCTGCTGCGGATGCTCGACACCCTTAATCCCGCACGCGAGGCTGGGCGGATGACGCTGATCAGCCGCTTCGGCCATGACAAGGTCGAAGACGGGCTGCCGGCGCTGGTCCGCGCGGTTCAGCGCGAGGGCCATCCGGTGGTGTGGTCGTGCGATCCGATGCACGGCAATGTGATCAAGGCGGCATCGGGCTACAAGACCCGGCCGTTCGAGCGGATTCTGGCCGAGGTAAAAGGCTTCTTCGCTGTCCACCGCGCCGAGGGAACACACGCAGGCGGCATCCATATCGAGATGACCGGGCAGGACGTTACCGAATGCACCGGCGGCGCCGTTGCCATCACCGATGAAGCGCTGGCCGACCGCTATCACACCCACTGCGACCCGCGCCTCAACGCTGCGCAGTCGATCGAACTTGCATTCCTGCTCGCCGACATGCTCAATCTCGAAGCCACGGAGAGGGCGAGGAAGGCGGCCTGAGCTCGCATTTTCCTTTCGCTGAGGGAGAATGAGCGCGGGGAAATAGGATTTAGAGCATCGTACCGATTATTTGACCCAAAACCGTCTATGCTGAGCTTGTCGAAGCACTGTCTTTTTCTTCGTGCTTCGTGCGCAACCGCCTGAAGAAAAAGCAGTCCTTCGACAAGCTCAG
>JANLQW010000288.1:0-12213 GCA_031368085.1 Novosphingobium sp.
GATGAGAACGCCGCCAGCCTGCCGGGCGGTACGGTGGCCTCGCTTTCGCCCGAAGAACTGGCCAAAACCTTCCAGGTCAAACCGCTGTGGCAGCGCAGCTTGATTGTGCTGGCCGGGCCGGTGATCAATCTGGTGTTCGCGGTCGTGATCTTCGCGGCGTTCAACCTGGCCTATGGCAAGATCGTCGCATCCTCGGAAATCGCACGCTTCGGCGAAAATTCATCGGCCCAGCAGGCCGGTCTGCGGATCGGCGACCGGATCGAGCGCATCGACGATCACGAAATCTCCAGCTTCATGGATATTGCCGAGCGTGTCGCGCCCTATCCGGGCCACACTGTGAATGTGTCGGTGGATCGTGATGGGCAGAATATCGAGCTTCCCGTCAGAATCCGGGATTCGCTGGAGCGCGATCAGTTCGGTAACGAGGCCCGCATCGGCCGGATCGGCATCGGCGCGAGCAAGCCCGTGATCGAACCGGTCGGGCCAGTCGAGGCGGTAACGCTTGCTGGCAGCCAGACGGCGGGGATCATGCGGATGATGGTAACCGGCTTGAGCCAGATCATCACCGGCGAACGGTCGATCAAGGAGCTTGGCGGGCCGATCAAGATCGCCAAGTATTCGGGGGAACAGCTGAGCCTCGGCTGGCTCGAATTTGTTGGTTTTGCCGCGATGATCTCGATTAACTTGGCATTCATCAACCTCCTGCCAATCCCCGCGCTCGACGGCGGACATCTGGCTTTCTACGCGGCTGAAGCGGTGCGGCGGAAGCCACTGGGAATACGAAGTCAGGAATGGGCGGCTCGTACGGGACTGGCGCTGGTGCTGGCTCTGATGGTGTTTGTTACGCTGAACGATATTGCGGCGCTCCCCCTTTTCGGGGGCTAGGCGGTGGAGAACTAGGATAGAACGACGCTTTGAGCCGGACAATTGCTTGATTGCCCGAACGCCATCGGGCACAGGGCTTCGGCAATGCGAGGGTGAACGCGCAGTTTAGCCCGGCGGGTAGCGCCGATCACCCTGCCATGTTTGGCGGGTCAAAACTTACAGGACTTCCGTGTTGATGATGGGATTGAGCAATATTCGCCGCGATCAAGCCCGCTACGGTCCTAATCTGGTTGTAGCGATGCTGGGTTCGTCGATCCTTGCTGGATTGCCCGGCGTGGCAATTGCGCAAGACGTCGCCGCACCTGCTCCCGCCGCCCCCCGTGTCGCCGCACCAACAGCTGCTCTGCCAGAAGTTGCGCTGACCGCGCCTGCTCAAGAGATTATCCAGACGATCACCGTGGTCGGCATGCAGCGGCTCGAGCCCGATACTATCCGGTCCTATATCAAGCTGCGCTATGGCGAGCCCTACAGTCAGGTCGCCGCCGATCAGGCGCTGAAGGATCTGTTCGCCACCGAGCTGTTCTCCGACGTTCAGATCCGTAACGAGCGCGGCAATGTGGTGATTCAGGTCAAGGAAAACCCGGTCATCAACCGCATTGTGCTGGAAGGCAACAAGCGGATCAAGGACGAAAAGATCCTTCCTGAAATCAAGCTCGCCTCGCGTCAGATTTTTACCCGCTCGAAAGTGCGGGCCGACGTTCTGAGGATCATCGAGCTGTACAAGCGCCAGGGCCGCTTTGCCGCCACGGTCGAGCCAAAGATGGTCGCGCTGGAGCAGAACCGGGTCGATATTGTCTTCGAGGTTAGCGAAGGGCCCAAGTCGAAGGTTCGCCAGATCAACATTCTCGGGAACCAGGAATTCTCGGACGGCCGGCTGCGTGGTCAGATGGTGACCAAGCAGGCGCGGTTTACCCGCCTGTTCAGTTCGGGCACCAGCTACGATCCTGATCGCATGGCGTTCGACCAGCAGAAACTGCGGCAATATTATCTGACAGAAGGTTACGCTGATTTCCGCGTCGTCTCGGCTGTTGCCGAACTGACGCCGGACAAGCGCGATTTCATCCTCACCTATGTGGTGGAGGAAGGGAAACGCTACAAATTCGGCGATGTGAAGGTTGAGAGTCAGCTTCGCGATTTCGATGGCGATGTGCTGGCCAGGCAGCTGCCGATGAAAAAAGGCGAGTGGTACAACGCCAAGATGGTCGAAGATACGATCGAGCGGTTGAACGAAACGGCCGGCACCTTTGGCTATGCCTTTGCCGATATCCGTCCGAATTACGAACGGAGCAAGGAAGACCTGACCATGGGTCTGACCTTCGTCATTGCCGAGGCGCCGCGTGTCTATGTCGAACGGATCGACGTCAACGGCAATACGCTGACCCAGGATAAGGTCATCCGGCGTGAATTCCGCCTTGCCGAAGGCGATGCGTTCAATTCGCTACAGGTGAAGCGCTCGACCAACCGGATCAAGTCACTGGGTTATTTCCAGGAAAAATTCGAGGTTGAGCAGAAGCCGGGCAGCGCGCCGGACCGGATCATCCTCGAGGCCAATGTCGAAGAAAAGCCGACCGGCGAATTGCAGCTGTCGGCCGGCTTCTCCAGCATCGAGAACTTCATTTTCCAGGCCTCGGTGCAGCAACGCAATTTCCGCGGGCGCGGCCAGACGGTCGGACTTTCGGGCAGCTATTCGAAATATTCGAAGAGTGTCGAGGCGAGCTTCACCGAGCCCTATCTGTTCGACCGCAATGTCTCATTCGGCGCCGATATTTATCGCCGCGACTACAACAGCTTCAACTTCCAACAAAGTAGTCGCAGAAACACGTATTCGCAGGCGACCACCGGCCTCCAGATGCGGCTGGGCGTGCCGCTGTCCGAATATTTGACAGCAGTGGCCACCTATACCCTGAATTACGACCAGATTTCGCTTGATCAAGGGCAGTTCTTCTCCGACCGTTTCACGCCTGGCGTCAGGCAGTGCGATCCGGCGCTTGCCGGGCGCTACCTGTGCGAGGCTCTTGGCGACCGGCTGAGTTCGATCGTCGGTGTATCGTTTATCAATGACACGCTCGATAACCGCTCCCGTCCTTCCCGCGGCCGGCTGATCTCGGTCGGCGGCGATTTTGCCGGGCTGGGCGGTTCGGTGAAATACGGACGCCTGCGCGTCAACGCGGCGCAGTATTTTGCGGTGGGCGGCGGCTTCGTATTCTCCCTCTCGGCCGAAGCCGGTGCGATCAAGTCTTTCGATGGCAGCGGCAACGAGGCTGCGGGTATCGACGACGTCCGACTGACCGATCGCTTCTATCTCGGCGAGCCGCAGTTCCGCGGCTTCGATATCCGCGGGGTCGGGCCACGGGTTTTGCGCAAGCCGCTGATCGACACCAACGGCGATGGAATGGTTAACGGTACGCTTTTGGTCAACGGCACCGTCGATGGCCCGAATCCGGACCGCAAGAGTTGGACCAACGACGCCATTGGCGGCAAGTATTACTACCTTGCGCGCGCCGAGCTCGATATCCCGCTGGGCTCGGGCGTTAAGGAACTCGGCATCCGGCCATCGATATTTATGGACGCGGGCGCGGTATGGGGTGTTGCAAACCCGGTCACGGAAACGAATGTCCCTGTGCTCTACCGGCAGATCAATATGGTGGACGCAAATTGTAATCCCACGAACACTTCGACTGTGACCAATCCGGTCAACCTAAGCAAGCCAGCTTGCTTGACAAGCGCCGCCAATCAGCAGCTGACGTCGCCGGCGATAGAAACTTTCGTCGGCGATAGCTGGAAGCCACGCCTGGCTGTCGGCATCGGCTTCAACTGGAACTCGCCGTTTGGTCCGTTCCGCATCGATTTCGCCAAGGTGTTGCTGAAGCAAGAGGGCGACGATACCAAATCATTCACTTTCAACGTGGGAACCCGTTTCTGATGAACACAATCCATAAATCCATTTTCGCCGCCGCACTTCTGCTCGGCGGCTCGCAGGCTGCATTTGCGCAGAGCGCCGCTGCCGCAGCGCCCGCCATTTCCGGTCCGGCGATTGCCGGCATCGGCGTCGCCAATGTCGATGCTGTCGTCGCCAATTCCAACGCCTTTCGCACCGCCGCCCAGCAGCGCCCGGTGACCTACAAGGCGCAAATCACGGCGGCGGAAGCGCGGCGCGCGCAGATTTCCGCGCAGCTCCAGCCGCTGGTCGAACGATTCAACCGTGAGAGTCAGGCAGCCAACGCCAGCACGCCAGCTGCGCAAAGCTCACTGCAGCAGCAGGCGCAATCTATCCAGCGCATTCAGCAGTCTGGCCAGCAGGAGCTGCAGCGCATGCTTGAGTCGGTCGCCTTGTCGGAAGCCTATGTGCAGGAGCAGATTAGCGACAAGCTGAACGCAGCGATCCAGGCGGCGATGGCCAAGAAGAAGGTTTCACTGGTGATCACCCCGCAAAGCGTGCTGGCGGCGAGCAACAGCTACAACCTCAACCAGGCGATCCTCGACGAACTGAACGTCACGATCCCATCGGCGCAGCTTGTCCCGCCCGCTGGCTGGGAACCGCGCGAGGCTCGCGAAGCGCGGGCTCAGCAGGCGGCGCAGCAGCGTCCGGCCGGCGCGGCCCCAGCTAAACCCCAGCCCGGCGGCCGCTAGTCGTCACCGCGATCGGGGGCACCGGTGAGCAGTCAGACTGAGGGCGTCGCGGCTCCGCCCGCGTCCGCTTATGATACGGCAAAGATCCTGGCCGCGCTGCCGCATCGCTACCCGTTGCTGCTGGTCGACCGGGTGCTCTCGCTGACGATCGGCGAGGAGATTCGCGCGGTCAAAGCGGTAAGCTTCAACGAACAGTTCTTCCAGGGCCATTTCCCCGGCAGGCCGATCATGCCCGGCGTCCTCCAGATCGAGGCGCTGGCGCAGGCTGCGGCGATTTTGGCGATCGAGACGCTGGAACTCGCCGGTACCGGCAAGCTGGTCTATTTCATGTCGATCGACGGGGCCAAATTCCGCAACCCGGTCGAGCCCGGCGTGCTGCTCGACCTCCATGTCGGCTTTGTCCAGAAACGCGCGCGGGTGTGCAAGTTCTGGGGCAAGGCTTCGGCCGAGGGCAAGTCGACCTGCGAGGTGCAGTTCACGGCTATGATCGCCGACCCGGCCTGAAGATTGCCGCTGGGCCGTCAGGCTGGACAAGCTGGCACCGCAAAGCTATGCGCGCGCTTCCCAATTCGGGCCGGTTGGAACCGGTCGCAAACGAAAGCTGTGACAATGAAGGCCGAGATCCATCCCAATTATCACATGATCAAGGTGCAGATGACTGACGGCACCGTGTTCGAGACGCGCTCGACCTGGGGCAAGGAAGGCGACACGCTGGCGCTAGAAATCGACCCGACGTCGCATCCGGCCTGGACCGGCGGCAATCAGCGCTTGCTCGATGCCGGCGGCCGTGTCGCCCAGTTCAACAAGCGCTTTGGCGGGTTGACGCTTAAGAAGACTTAAGCCGCATCGGCTGATATCCGGGGATGGGCGGCCTGCGAGCCGCCCGCGGTCGGTCACTGGTTGCTGAACGTTTCGATCAGTTCGTGCCATTCGCCACTGGCAGAAGGGACCGGGCGGAGAAATTCGACTCCGGCTTTGCCATGGCGAAGCCAGCGCACAACGCCTTCCAGCGTTGATCCGCCTTCCAGCGTGATTGCTAGAAATCCGCCAGTCCGCAGCCACTCCGCTTCGCTGTTCAAACTGCAGCCATGGGTCGAAATATCGCCGATCCCCATTTGTGCGGTGTGGCCATGTGCCGAAGTGACAACGGCCTCGATGTGTACGAGCGTTCGCGTAGTCCGGCGCCGGTTGGGGAGGGTCGCCCTGAGTTGGGCGGGCAGGCGGAATCGTACGCTTGGCATCGCTGTGGGACTCCGGGCCGGTAAAACGGCACTCGGACAAACTACGGAGGGCTGGTTAATTTTTGGTGCGCCGACAATTGATTTGGCGGACAATCAGCCAGTTCAGCCCCACGGACGTTCGCGGTACCAGCGCGTGATCACGTGTTTTTCGCCCTTGCGCACCGGCAGACCGTGGTGGAGCGTGGCGGGATTGCCACTGCCATCCGGCAAGCGATTGTTCCACGTCAGCAGCATCCCTGCTTCAGGCTGGAAGATTTTGTTGATCGCCGGAAAATGCGTCCCGCCGCCTGCAGCGACGCGGTCGAGGTAAATCATGAAGGTCCAGCTGCGCTGACCGGATATTGTACAATAGCGCACAAAGTCGGGGCCGTCGGGCTCGAAATAGTCGGTATGCGCCTTGAATTCCTGGCCCGCGCGATAGCGTTGCCCTTGCAAGGGTTCGCCGTGGGCGGGATCGATCCTGGAAATCCACGCGAGCTTGGCGTTAAGGGCCGCTACCAGCGCATCGCCATGATCGAGATCGCATGTTTCGCTGGTGCGGAAACAGGGATCGCCATTGGCGTCCGCGATGGTCGAAGGACGGCAGTTGGTATCGATGCGCTGCACCAAGCCTTCGCATTCGCCCGGTGTCAGAAAATGACGCAGCGTGAAAAGCTCCAGAGTGTCCGTATGCACGCGCCGCATTCCGGTGAATGACAGCAGGTGCTGCGCTGAAGATTCGCCGGGGCCTTGCATGATGCAAGGATAAGGTCTGCGGCTGGATTTGAAAATCCTGCGCGACGAAAGTCTGGCAATTTTCTCTTCCCAAGCTGCGCTCGCTGTGCAAAAGCGCCCTCCTGCGGGCTGCGCGGCGGCAGTTGCTGCATGGTAGGCCGCGCCTCGGCATTAGCGCGAGAATGGCGATCGTAGCTCAGTTGGTTAGAGCGCCGGTTTGTGGTACCGGAGGTCGGGGGTTCGAGCCCCCTCGGTCGCCCCAGTCGCGCCCCGAGCCGGCGGTTGCCCGCCCCTTCGCCCCTCGGAGACCCGCGTGACCGCCTTCTGGACCGAGCCCGATTTCGACGATCATGAACATATAGAGCTGGTGCATGACCGCGCCAGCGGTCTCACCGCGATCCTGGCGCTGCATTCCACCCATCTCGGCCCAGCCGCGGGCGGCACCCGCTTCTGGCACTATCCCGATGCCGGCGACGCGATGCGCGATGCACTGCGTTTGTCGCGCGGCATGAGCTATAAGAACGCCCTGGCCGGGTTGCCTGCCGGCGGCGGCAAGGGCGTTATCCTGGCCAGTGCCAGTCGTCGCAAGACCCCGGCGATGCTCGAAGCCTTCGGAGATGCGATCGATGCGCTGGGCGGGCGCTACGTCTGCGCCGAGGATGTCGGCATGACCGAGGCCGACATGACCACGATCTCGCGCCGCACCGCCCATGTAACTGGCTTGCCATCGCGTGACGGGACTGCGGCCGGCGGCGATCCCGGGCCGTTCACCGCGCTTGGCATATATTTCGGCATCAAGGCGGCCGTCGCCTATCGGCTCGGCAAAGACAGCCTCGAGGGTGTTCATGTCGCGGTCCAGGGCACCGGCAGCGTTGGCGGCGGGCTGGCGCAGCTTCTGGCCAGGGACGGTGCCAGGCTGACGCTCGCCGATATCGATGCGGAACGCGCCGCCGACCTTGCCCGCCAACTCGGGGCCGAGCATGTTCCGGCGGACGCGATCATGGGCACCGCCTGTGACGTCTTCAGCCCAAACGCACTTGGAGCGATTCTCGACGACGCGGGCATCGTCCGGCTCGAAGCGCCGATTGTCGCGGGCGGCGCCAACAACCAGCTCGCGCGGCCCGAACACGGCCCGGCGCTGGCGGCACGGGGCATTCTCTATGCACCCGATTATGTCATCAACGCTGGCGGCATCGTCAGCGTGACACTGGAATATCTCGCGCGCCAGTCCGGCGAGCACTGCGACATCAACGAGGTTCGCCGCCGCCTGCGCGAAATTCCCGATCGGCTGTCCGCGATATGGCAGGAAGCGGAGGCTGGCGGGCGCTCGCCGGACCAGGTGGCCGATGCCGCCGCGCGCAAGCTGATCGGCCGCTGAGTTGGCCGCCGCGCCGCGAGCCAGCACCTTGCTCCACACTCGCCAGCCTGCCAAAGCAATCGCAACATGAACCAGGAAGCGCTTGACCATTGGCTGTTTGTCGCCGCCGCTTATGTCCTCGGCGTCGGCGGAACAATGGCGACCATCGTCTGGAGCTGGCTCGCGATGCGCCGCGCCGAACGCCGCCGTGACCGGAGCCGTGGCGCGTGAGCGCAATCAAGGCCAAGCACCAGCGGCTGGTGCTGATCGGTCTCGCAGTGGCGGCTCTTATTGGCGCGGGGCTTCTGGCCAGCTGGGCGCTGCGGAATCAGGCCTCCTATTTCTACGTTCCGAGCGAAATCGTCAGCAAGCCGCCCGCGCCGGACCGTGCGGTGCGGCTGGGCGGTATGGTCGAGGCCGGTTCGCTGCGGACCGAGGCGGACCACGTCACCATCCTGTTCAGTGTTGCTGACGGCACGGCGCGGGTTCCGGTGCGGTTTCGTGGCATCACCCCTGAACTGTTCCGGGAAGGCTCAGGCGTCGTCGCCGAAGGCCGGATGGGACGAAATGGCACATTCACCGCGGAGCGCCTGTTGGCCAAGCACGACGAAAACTATGTGCCGCGTGAAATGAAAGACATGACGGCGCCAGAGGCAAAGCAGGTCGTGGCGCGAACGGAATGATTGGGGAGATCGGCCTCGCCGCGCTGTGGCTGGCTGCAGCGCTGGGCGGATTGCAACTGGTTCCGGCGCGTTGGGCTGGCGGGCGCAATCGAGACGCCGATGTGCGGGGCGCAGCGGTTGTCCAGGCCGCGTTGCTGGCGCTGGCGCTAGGTGCATCGCTCATCAGCTTCGTGCGATCCGACCTCTCCATGCGCGCCGTTGCTCGCTATTCGCAGTCTTGGGGATCGGCCGGGGAAAAGCTGCTCAATGGCTTGAGCAACCCGGTTGACGCCGGCCTGCTGGCAGTGACCGTGCTGGCCATGTCATGGGTGTTACAGGTCAGGCTTGGCCTCCACCCGGCTACGCAATCGCGGGCGCGGACGCTTCAGCAACGGGTTACGGTGATGCTCCTGGCGACGCTCCTGATCGCGGCCAACCCGTTCGCCCGCAGCGATCCGCCGCCGCCGGAAGGCCTGGGCCTGGGACAGGCTGTCGATCTGACCTATGTCTCGCCGCTTCTTGCGTTAGGTCTTGCATGGCTGGTGATGGCGTGGACGGTTCGGTTGGCATCGCGCCAGCCGGTTGACCGAAAAGCATCCGGGAACCGTGCGGCGCGGGTCTGGGCTTTGCTCGCCCTGGCGGCGATGTCGCTCGGCACGGCGGCGCAACTGGAGCTGCCGGATGCGCGCGGCGAGCTTGCAAATTTTCAGGAATGGTCGGCTGCCGATGGGCTGGCCGTGTTGGCCTGGCTTGCTGCTCTGGGTGCCGCCGCACGGCTTGAACTGGCCGGTTTCCGCCGTTCTCTGAGGTTTGGCGGGTCGCCACGGATGGGGTTAAGGCAGGCCGGCGCGCTGGTTCTGGTCTGCGGTTTCGCCGCCGCCTTCCCGGGTTTTGGTGCCACGCTGGCCGGCTCCCATCGGCAGCAGGCACTTTTCTGCCCCGGGACTGTGGCAGAGTTCGGCCGCCGGACCATCTCGCTCATTGGCATTCGACCCGTCGCGGGAGAGGGCTTTACCGCGCTGGAAGCGGAATTGACGGTGCGGTCAGATGGCGCTGCGCCGCTGGTGCTGCGCCCTCGTGACACCGAATATTTCCGCAAGCCCGGCCTGCTCGACCAGCCTGCGCGCCATGTTTATTGGGACGGCGAGATGGCGGCGCGATTGTCGGCCAACAGCGAAGGCCCGGAATGCGTCACGGTCGATCTGTGGTGGCGGCCGCTGGTCAACTGGATTCGCTACGGCGCATGGCTTGCCGCGCTCGGGGCCTTGCTGATGGCCCTTGCCGCACTGGCCAGCCTCAGGTGGCGCTCCGCCGCCCTCAGGAGAATTGGCCACCGCCGGGAAGATCGCTGGTTCCGGGAGGGACAAAGCGCATGAGTTGGCTGGCAGTCCTGGCGCTTGCCGCAGCAAGCCTGGCCGCGCTGACCGCTGGCTACGGCCTGCCATGGAAGTCGGCGGGGATTGCCCTGTTGCTGGGCCTCGGCGGCTATGCGGTGCAGGGCCACCCCGACGTGCTATCGGTGCCCCATCGTTCCTCGACTGCGCAGTACACTGGCGGACCTGCTTTGCTGGCGGCCCGATTGCAACTCAACGAAGGCCGCCCCCCAACCGAGCGCTGGATGGTTGTCGCCGATGCCATGGCGCGCCACGGCCAGTTCGGGGAGGCCGCCTCGGTCTTGCTCGGCTCGGTGCACACGGATCCCGGCAATGCCATGGCCTGGCTGGCGCTGGGCGACGCGCTATATGCACACAGCGGCGGCCGTCTCACACAGGCTGCGACGCTTGCCTATGACCGTGCAGACGCAGCAGCGGCGAAAGTCACCCCGGCCCCACTGCTGGTCGGCACAGCCATGGAGCGTTCAGGCCGCATGCCGCTGGCAGCGATCTGGTGGCAGCGCCGGCTTGAATTGGCGCCGAAGGGTGCGCCTTGGCGCGGCCAAGTGGAACAGCGCCACTCGCTCGCGGTGGCATCCCACACAAAACCGTTCCCGGAAAGCAAGGGGCAGTGAGATTGCAGCGGCTCTCCCATGCTGCTAAGCGCCGCCGCCTAGCCGTACCCCAGGCAGGCGGTAAAGGCACTCCATTCGGAGACAGGGCGCCAGCATGAGCGAAACGGTCCAGGGTAATACGGGGGGCGGTGCCGTCGCCTCGGCCACTGTTGGCAATCAGGCTCCAGCCCACGCTGTCCCAGGCCACCACGGCGGCGTCGTAAAGCTGGCGGTCGGCGCGATCGGTGTGGTCTTCGGCGATATCGGCACCAGCCCGCTATACGCCATGCGCGATACGTTCGCCGGCCACCATCGCTTACCGCTGGACCAGTTGCACGTATTCGGCATCGTCAGTCTGATGTTCTGGTCGATGATGATCATCGTGACGCTCAAATATGTCACCATCATCATGCGCGCCGACAACAAGGGTGAGGGCGGCAGCCTTGCCCTGCTGGCGTTGATCAACCAGCATGTCCCCGGCAAAAGCTGGTCGGCGGGGATCGTTCTGCTAGGCGTCTTCGCGACCTCGTTGTTTTATGGCGACAGCATGATTACCCCGGCGGTCTCGGTGCTGGGCGCAATCGAGGGCGTGGCGGTGTTCAATCCGTCGCTGGCACCGCTGGTCGTGCCCCTGGTGGTCGGCATCCTGTTTGCGTTGTTCTTCATCCAGAGCCGCGGCACCGCCCGGGTGGCGACATTGTTCGGCCCGATCATGCTGCTTTATTTCGCGGTTATCTCCGTGCTTGGCGGCATGAGCATCGCGGCTATGCCGAGTGTGCTGAGCGCGCTGAGTCCGCACCATGCGGCGGAAATGTTCATTGCCGATCCATTCCGCGGGTTCCTGGCGATGGGTTCCGCCGTGCTGGCGGTGACCGGGGCGGAGGCACTCTATGCCGACATGGGCCATTTCGGCCGGCCGCCGATCCGGGTGTCCTGGCTGGTTTTTGTCCTGCCGGCGCTGGTGCTGAATTATCTCGGCCAGGCTTCGCTGCTGCTGCGCAGCCCGGCGGCGTTGGAAAGCCCTTTCTACCTGCTTGCGCCTGAATGGTTCCAGTGGCCGTTGTTGATCGTCGCCAGCATGGCGGCGGTGATTGCTTCGCAAGCGGTCATAACCGGTGCCTTTTCGGTCACCCAGCAGGCGATCCAGCTTGGCTTCATACCGCGCATGTCAATCAAGCACACCAGCCTTACGGCGGGACAGATCTACATTCCGGTGATCAACTGGGCGCTGATGATCGCGGTGATCCTGCTGGTACTGATGTTCCAGCGCTCGTCCAACCTGACTGCGGCCTATGGCATCGCGGTGACCGGCGCGATGCTGATCGACAATTTCCTGCTGGCGGTGGTGCTGATCCACCTGTGGAAGTGGAAGCGCTGGCTGTCGGTGCCGCTGCTGGCAGTGTTCTTCGCGCTCGACAGCGCTTACCTCGCCGCCAATTTCACCAAGATCCCGGATGGCGGTTGGGTGCCGCTGGCCATGGGCCTGATCATCTTCACCCTGCTGACCACCTGGGCGCGGGGGCGGGTGCTGATGCGGCAGAATATGGCCGAAGGTACGATCCCGGTCGAAGTCTTCGCCAAAAGCGCCCATTCGAGCGCCGCCCGAGTGCCCGGCACAGCAATCTTCATGGCCTCGACCAACAAGGGCGTGCCTTCCGCGCTGCTCCACAACATAAAGCACAACAAGGTGCTGCATGAGCGCGTGGTGATCCTTACAATTTCGATCCAGGACGTGCC
>JANLQW010000241.1:0-12309 GCA_031368085.1 Novosphingobium sp.
TCAAGCGAATAGGGTCTTGCCATGCCATGCTGGCCTCCAATTCCAGCACACAGCTTGAATCAGAAAAATGACGCCGGGGGAATCCCCAATCGATTCAGCCAAATCTCATCTCGCTCTAGCGCGGTCGTCGCGGTTGTAGAGCTGGCAGCGTTGCAGGCTGAGGCAGCCGCAGCCGATACATTCATCAAGCTTGGTGCGGGTGCGGGTTAGCAGCTGGATGCGGGCGTCGATCTGTTTCCGCAGGCCCCGGCTGATTCGCTGCCAGTCGCTCACCGAAGGGGTTCGCCCGCGCGGCAATTCCCGCATCGCCAGCTCGATCTCGTCGAGCCCCAAGCCCAGCCGCTGGGCAATCAGGATAAAGCTCAGCCGGCGAATATCTGAGCGCAAAAAGCGCCGCTGATTGCCCTTGGTCCGCTGCGCCTCGACCAACCCCTTCGCCTCGTAAAACCGGATGGCCGAAACGGCGAGGCCGGTGCGGCGGGCCAGGGTGCCGATGGGAACGAGATCGTCCTTGTCCACGCCGAACTCCTGCCCGTGGGAAGGACTTCAAGTTAACTTCACCTCTACTTAAGGACAAGCTTTAACCACGAATCAGGGCCGGCTGATGCGATTTATCCCCCGCCCAGATAATCGCGCCGGAAACCATCTGCAAAAGTCGCGAACCGCCCCTCGCCAATCGCGCTGCGCATCGCCTGCATCAACTGCTGATAAAAGCTCAGATTATGCTCGGTCATCAGCATCGCCCCAAGAATTTCGCCCGACTTGACCAGATGGTGCAGATAGGCCCGGCTGTACGAACCGCAGGTCGGGCAGGCACAGCGTTCATCCAGCGGCGCAGGATCCTCCGCGAAGCGGGCGTTGCGCAGGTTGATCGGGCCGGACCAGGTGAACGCCTGGCCGTTGCGGCCCGAACGGGTCGGCAGCACGCAATCGAACATGTCGACCCCGCGCTCGACCGCACCGACCAGGTCGTCGGGCTTGCCGACACCCATCAGATAACGCGGGCGGTCTTCAGGCAATTGCGCGGGCGCATAATCGAGGCAGGCGAACATAGCCGCCTGCCCCTCGCCCACAGCCAGCCCGCCGATGGCATAGCCGTCGAAGCCGATGTCCGTCAGCGCCGCAGCGCTTCCGCCGCGCAAGGCTTCGTCAAGCGCGCCCTGCTGAATGCCGAACAGGGCCGCCGCTTCCGCATGCTCGCCGCCGGCATCGAAGGCGGCGCGGCTGCGCTTCGCCCAGCGCATGCTCATCGCCATCGATGCCGCGATCGCCTCGCGCGGCTGGTCGGCGCGGGGGCATTCGTCAAAGGCCATAACGATGTCGGAGCCGAGCAGCCGCTGCACTTGCATCGAGCGTTCGGGCGTCAGCAGGTGGCGCGAGCCGTCGAGGTGGCTAGCGAAAGTGACGCCTTCCTCGGTGATCTTGCGCAGATCGGAAAGACTCATCACCTGATAGCCGCCGCTATCGGTGAGGATCGGGCGCGGCCAGTTCATAAAGCTATGCAGTCCGCCCAACCGGGCGACGCGCTCCGCACCGGGGCGCAGCATCAGATGATAGGTGTTGCCGAGCAGGATGTCGGCCCCGCTAGCGCGAACCGCTTCTGGCTTCATCGCCTTGACCGTCGCTGCGGTGCCGACGGGCATGAATGCCGGCGTGCGGATCTCGCCGCGGCGCATGGCGATCGTGCCGCTGCGCGCCTTGCCGTCGCGCGCATGGATGGTGAAGGCAAAGCGGGTCATGCGGCGGGCCTATAGCGGCTTCCGGGGAAGACAGGCGCGAAAATTACGCCATACCGGGAAGCCGGACCAAACCGAACGTCTATGCTTGCCTTCTGCCCTATCCTGGCAGCAGCAAGCTCGCATCCCCATAGGAATAAAACCGGTACCCATCCCCGATCGCATGCACATAGGCCGCCTGCATCCGTTCCAGCCCCATCAGCGCACTCACCAGCATGAACAGCGTCGAGCGTGGCAGGTGGAAGTTGGTGAGCAGGCCGTCGATCGCGCGGAAGCGGTAGCCCGGGGTGATGAAAATCGCGGTGTCGCCCTCGAACGGGCGGATCACGCCATCCTCGCCGGTCGCACTTTCAAGCAGGCGCAGGCTGGTGGTGCCCACCGCGATGATCCGCCCCCCCGCGCTGCGCGCGGCGTTGAGGCGGGCAGCGGTGGCGGCGTCTATCCTGCCCCATTCGGCGTGCATGACATGATCGCCGGTATCCTCGGCCTTGACCGGCAGGAACGTCCCCGCGCCGACATGCAGGGTCAGCGTTTCATGCGCCAAACCCGCCTCGCCAAGCGACGTCATCAGTTCCGGCGTGAAGTGCAGCGCGGCGGTCGGCGCGGCAACGGCGCCCTCTTCCTGCGCGAATATCGTCTGGTAGTCCGTGCGATCAGCCTCATCGACCGCGCGCTTGCCGGCGATATAGGGCGGCAGGGGCATGGTGCCGGCGCGGGTCAGCAAGACTTCGACCGGCTCCTCGCCGGCGAACGCCAGCGTCCAGCTGCCGTCCGGATGGCGCGCCTCAGCGGTGGCCGAGACCCCGGCGCTGAATTCAATCTCGTCGCCTTCGCGCAGCCGCTTGCCATTGCGCACGAAGGCCTGCCAACGGCGCAGATCCAGCCGCTTGTGCAACGTCGCACCGATCCGCGCTTCCCCCCGCCTGCCTTCGAGCTGGGCCGGGATGACGCGGGTGTCGTTGAACACCAACACGTCGCCGGGATGCAGAAGGCCGGGTAGATCGCGAATATGGCGGTCAGACAGCGGTCCGTCCGGCGCGACCACCAGCAATCGCGCGGCGTCACGCGGCCGGATCGGGCGCAGGGCGATGCGTTCGGGCGGAAGGTTGAAATCGAACACATCAACGCGCATGGCGTGCGCCTAGCTCAAGCGGCGCAAACTCTGAATCACTTTTCCCCTCTCCCGGAGAGGAGAGGACACGAAGGCTTGCAAGCTTGCTTGCTAGCCGAAGTTGGAGAGGGGGTTCTGCCCTGGAGAGGTGGAGCCTCCTCACCCAGCTGCGCCAGAGCGGCATGTAAATCAAAAAAACCGTCTACCCTGAGCTTGTCGGAGGGCTGCTTTTTTCTTGGGCCTCGCACATCTTGATGCACGAAGAAAAGGACAGCCCTTCGACAAGCTCAGGGTAAGCGGGCTTGGAGCTGATAACGGTTTAAAGCACCCCGCATTAGCCGCCAAGGCGGCAAGCTGCGCTACCTCTCCCCGCCGGGGAAAGGGGAATATGGTGCAGATCAACCGCACGATGCTCTCTAACTTAATTCGAAACCGAATTGCTCAGCTGATCGGCCGTAACCGCCGCAGGGGGCCCGGGCGCAGCGGCCGGCATCACCGGCGGCGGCAGATTGTCGGCCGCTATCGATGCCTGCACGATCTTGGTCGGATTCTGCGGCGGCTCGCCGCGTTCGATGCGGTCAACCACGTCCATCCCGCCGATCACCCGGCCGAACACGGTATATTTCCGGTCAAGCGCGAAGCGCGGATAGAAGACGATGAAGAACTGGCTGTTGGCGCTATCCGGACTGTCGGTGCGCGCCATCGACACCGTGCCCCGCACATGCGGCATCGGATTGAATTCGGCCTTGAGGTCAGGAAGCGGCGAGCCGCCGCCGCCGGTGCCGGTCGGATCGCCGGTCTGCGCCATGAAGTCTTCGATCACGCGGTGAAAAACGACGCCGTTGTAAAAGCCCTGACGAACGAGCGTCTTAACCCGCTCAACATGGGCCGGTGCCCATTCCGGCATCAGCCGCAATGTCACCCGCCCGCCGTTGGACAGATCGAGATTGAGCACATTGTCAGGCGCGCTGGTGGGATTCATGTCGACTACGGTCGGCAGCGCCGGCTTGGCGGGAGGCAGCGCCTTCTTGGCATAAACCGGCGCAGCGGCAAGCGACAGACCAACCAGAAACAGGGCAATACGGCGAGGTGGCATCGGCAACTCTCAGTAACTTCCGGGACCGGAAAGCAGGCACCCGGCGGGTTGATCGGCCCAGCGAATAGCGCCGTCACCCTGTCGTGGCAATGAACGAAGCAATCGGCGTCAGTAATCGCCGAGCCGGCCGTTACGCTCAACCCGCAGCAGCACATCGCGACTAACCGCCTTGCTGACGAAGCGCGAAATGTCGCCGCCGAACAAGGCGATTTCTTTGACAAGTTTGGAAGCGATCGGCTGCAATCCAGCTTCGGCCATCAGAAATACCGTTTCGATGTCGGCATTGAGCTGCTGGTTCATCCCCGCCATCTGATATTCATATTCGAAATCCGCGACCGCGCGCAGGCCGCGCACGATGACGCTGGCTCCCTGCTTCTCGGCGAACCGCATCAGCAGTGCGTTGAAGCTGACCACGCTGACATTGTCGATTCCCATCGCTGTCACTTCGCGGTTTACCATCGCCATCCGTTCCTCCGGCGTGAACAGCGGGTTCTTCGAAGGATTGGTGGTGACGCCGATGATCAGCCGGTCGACCAGCTTCGCGCCGCGCCGGATGATGTCCGAGTGACCCAGCGTTACCGGATCGAAAGTGCCGGGATAAACGCCGACGCGCTCGCTGCTGGCTTGTGGCATTACCTGTCCCTCTCGACGATGTAGCGCGCCAAAGCGCGCAGCAGTTCGGCCTCGGCGCCGTGCTGGACGAGATGGGCGACGGCCTGATCAAGCAGCATCCGCGCCTGCGCCCGCGCCCGCTCTGGGCCCAATAGTGAAACGAAGGTCTGCTTGCCGGCACCAGAATCCTTGCGCAGCGCCTTACCGGCGGCGGCCTCGTCGCCCTCATAATCGATCAGATCGTCCGCGATCTGGAATGCCAGGCCAATGTCGCGGGCATAGCCGCGCAAATGGGTGCGGCCGTCCGGCGGAACCTTGCCGAGAATTGCGCCCATCTCGACCGAAACCGCCAGCAGCGCGCCGGTCTTCAGTTGCTGCAGACGGGTGACGGTAAAGAGGTCGAAAGGCTCATCCTGAGCCAACATATCCATCATCTGGCCGCCGGCCATGCCCTGCGCGCCGCTGGCCGCAGCGAGCGCCGAAACCAGTTCGATGCGGGTGAATGGATCGCCCGAAGTGACGACGTCGGACAGAATTTCGAATGCCAGATCGTGCAGCGCATCGCCCGCCAGCACCGCCGTCGCTTCGTCGAAGGCGCAGTGAAGGGTCGGCTTGCCGTGGCGCAGGGCATCATCATCCATACACGGCAGATCGTCGTGGATCAGCGAATAGACATGGATCGCCTCGACTGCCGCGCCCGCACGCACGGCGGTATCGCGATCGACCCCGTACATTTCGGCGGTTGCAGTCAGCAGCAATGGCCGCAACCGCTTGCCTCCGCCGATGGCGGCGTAGCGCATCGCCTCGACCAGGCGGGAGCGCGGATCGGCCGGCAGCGGCAGCAGCGCATCGAATTTGGCGTCGATGTCATGCGCGATGCGGCCGAGGGCATCGGCCAGCAAAGCATCGGCGAGGCCGGTTTGCGCCATAATCAGCCAACCGGTTCGTCGAACGGCCGGGCGCCCGTGGCTGCGCCGTCTGGCCCGGCGACGATCTTGTCGATGCGTGTCTGCGCCGCATCGAGCCGCGTCTGGCAATGCTTGCGCAAAGCTTCGCCGCGCTCATACAGACCGATCGAATCGTCAAGCGGCACCTCGCCGCTTTCGAGCTTTTTCACCACATCCTCAAGCGCGCGCAGCGCATCCTCGAAGTTCATTGCGGCGATATCGGTGGCGGGCTCTGGCATGGGCCTGCCATGACGCCGGAGCTTCCACCGGTCAAGCGTGCGGGTGGCTGGCGCCTGGCGTCCTCCCCCGCTAAGGGCCTGCCATGAGCAATCCGACACCCCAGATCACCCCCGAAGTGGTCGCCGCCCACGGCCTTTCCGAGGAAGAATATGCGCATGTTCTGCATGCGCTGGGCCGCGAGCCGAACCTCGTCGAGCTCGGCATCTTCTCGGTAATGTGGTCTGAGCACTGCTCCTATAAATCGAGCCGCATCCATCTGAAGAAGCTGCCTACCGAAGCCCCCTGGGTGATCTGCGGCCCGGGGGAGAATGCAGGGGTGATCGATATCGGCGAAGGCCCCAACGGTGTTGCGCAGGCCTGCATCTTCAAGATGGAGAGCCACAACCACCCCAGCTACATCGAGCCCTATCAGGGCGCGGCGACCGGCGTCGGCGGTATCCTGCGCGACGTTTTCACCATGGGCGCGCGGCCCATCGCCAACCTCAACGCGCTGCGCTTCGGCAGCCCCGACCATCCAAAAATGAAGCATCTGGTCCAAGGCGTGGTTGCCGGGATCGGCGGCTACGGCAATTGCGTGGGTGTGCCCACGGTCGGCGGCGAGACCAATTTTCACAAGGCCTATGACGGCAATATCCTGGTCAACGCGATGACCGTGGGCGTCGCCGATCAAGACAAAATTTTTTATTCAGCCGCCACCGGCCTCGGAAATTCGATCGTTTATGTCGGCTCCAAGACCGGGCGCGACGGCATTCACGGCGCGACCATGGCCAGCGCCGACTTCGGCGAAGATTCAGAAGCCAAGCGCCCGACGGTGCAAGTCGGCGATCCGTTCACCGAAAAGCTGCTGATCGAGGCCTGTCTGGAGCTGATGGCGACCGACGCCATTGTCGCTATCCAGGACATGGGCGCAGCCGGGCTAACCTCGTCGAGTGTCGAGATGGCTTCCAAGGGCGGCGCGGGTATCCGGCTCGACATGAACAGGGTGCCCTGCCGCGAGGAGGGCATGACGCCCTATGAAATGATGCTGAGCGAAAGCCAGGAGCGCATGCTTATGGTGCTCAAGCCCGGCAGGGAGCCCATGGCGGAGGCGATCTTCCGCAAGTGGGAACTGGACTTCGCGGTAATCGGCGAGGTGACCGCCACCGGGCATATGGTGCTCGAATTCGATGGCGAAGTCGTCTGCGACATCCCCCTCGCCCCGCTCGCCGACGAGGCTCCGCTGTACGACCGCCCGGCAATGTCCCGCGAGGATTACAAGGTCTGGGCCAATGTCGCGCCGCTTGGCGATATCCCCGAGAGCACCGACATTGCTACCGACCTGCTCAAGCTGATGGCTTGCCCCGACCTCGCCTCGCGCCGCTGGATCTGGGAGCAATATGACAGCCAGGTCGGCGCGGATACGTTGCAAAAATCGGGCGGCGATGCGGCGGTTGTGCGGATCCATGGCACCAGGAAAGCGCTGGCCATGAGCACCGACTGCACGCCGCGTTATTGCTATGCCGATCCCTATGAGGGCGGCAAGCAGGCGGTGGCCGAATGCTACCGCAATATCAGCGCGGTGGGGGCAACCCCACTGGCGATCACCAACTGCCTCAATTTCGGCAACCCCCAGCGGCCCGAGATCATGGCGCAGATTGTCGGTTGCCTCGAAGGCATGGCCGACGCGTGTAGAGCGCTCGATTTCCCGATCGTCAGCGGGAACGTCAGCCTGTACAATGAGAGCAAGGCAACCGGGGGCGGCAGCGCGATCTTGCCAACGCCAGCAATTGGCGGCGTGGGCTTGATGCAAGACCATGAGAGAATGGCGACTATCGGGTTCAAGGCTGAGGGGGATGCGATCTGGGTTATCGGTGCTAACCGCAACTTCGAACCGGAAATCGGCCAATCACTTTGGCTTCGCGAAGTTCATGGTTTGGAAGCTGGTGAGCCGCCAAAGGTTGATCTCGCACGTGCCAAAGTGATTAGTGAATTCGTGCGCGAATGTATTTTAGAATGCGCGGTGAATGCCGTTCACGATGTATCAGATGGTGGAATACTGGTAGCTCTTGCAGAGATGGCACTCGCAGGGAATATCGGCGCTAACCTTCATAATTTAGATATCCTTGGTGACTGGAGAGATAAAGAAAAGGAAGAAAATCAGGTCCAGAAAGTCATTCAACGGCTTTTCGGGGAACAACAAGATTTTTATATCGTTACTACTCCAGTCCCTGCTAATAAATTTATAAAATTGATCGAGCGGACAGAAATTTCATATCTTCATATCGGAAATGTGTTCGGAGATCGTATTGATTTCGAACATTTCGATGACGAATTGGAAGTTTCCCTCGCCGATCTGCGCGAAGCCAGCGACAGTTTCTTCCGCGACTGGATGGACGACTGATGGCTGACCTTTATCTCAAGGCGCTGGAATCCGAGCGGAAGAGCCTGTGGGCCACTTGCCGCCTGAAGGGACTTGGCAAGGAAACGCCCGAACGGATGCGGATCGCAGAACTAGACCGATTAATCCGCGACCATAAGGGCAAGGGAAAAGCCTGAGGGAATTGCACAACGGGGATGACACGGAGGCATTGATATCCGCATCGAATGATGCTAAAAACGATGAATGCGCACAACGATAAATCTCGATGACGAAGTGGTCGAACATCTTCGCGAGGCGACTGGCATTCGCGAGACCAGCGCGCTGGTGAAGCAGGCGTTGCTTGAAATGCGCCAGCGGATTGCTGCGCGCAGGCTCGCCGCGTTGGGCGGAACCATGCCAGACCTTAAGGCTCCGCCACGGCGGCGACCGCCCGGCTTCCGCAACCCGGAGTGATCGTCGTCGATACCTCGGTGTGGGTGGATCACTTCCGCCGGCGCGATCAGGCGCTGGCCGCGTCGATCGCCGAGGGCGGCATCGGCCTCCACCCCTTTGTGCTGGGCGAGCTTTTGCTTGGCGGCCTTCCCGCAAAAAGTGAAGTTGCCAAACAACTCGACATTCTTCCGCGCCCGCCTGTTGCGTCGGAGATTGAAACCGCAGCATTCATCGCTTGGGCCGGACTGGTCGGAACCGGTATCGGCTATGTCGACACCCATCTGCTGATCTCTGCCAAACTCCTGGCCGACGGCCGCGTCATGACCCGCGACAAACGGCTACACGCGCAAGCTGTACGCCTCGGCCTCGTCTACGAAAACTAAGGCTCAGCCGCTCAAGCCGCGCCAACCACCAGCACCTTGTGCGGATCGATGCCGTCGGCGTGCCACAGGCGGTGGACCTCGTGATAATACTGCGCCGGGCGCAGCTTCATCTGCGCACGCACCGCATCGCTCGGCATCGCCAGCAGTTCGAGGATCGATTGCTCGCAAATTCGCGGGCTGGCCTTGCCGATCTGGCGGGCTTCATAGGCGGCGCGCAGCACCGGCACGCCCAACTTCGAATTCGCCTTGGTCACCAGCGCCCCGGCATAGCCCAGGAACAGATGGCCGGGGCTCGGCCGCTGACCGTAGACATAGGCCAGCAGGCATTGTTCGCCCAGCGTATCGCGGCCGATGCCGGTGAGGATGTGCAGCAGATCATGGGTGTCGCGCAGGCGGTCGATATACCATTCGACCTTATCATCGAGCCGCCCCCGCTCGCCGCGAAAGTCTTCATATTCGGCGACCAGCCCGGCGGCCGAGAGGCCCTCTCGCTCCATGTAATCGCTGTATTCATGCGCCAGCGTACCCTTGGGCATGCGCCGCAGGGTCTCGTGGTCGTCGAGGATGTCCGGCAGGAAAGGCTCGCTTGCATAGATGGCCTGGCCGCGTTCGGTGGCAAGGAAGCGGGCGGCGGCATCGGCGACCGTTCGCCAGGGCAGGCAATCGAAGACGTGAAAGACCTCGCTGGTCTTCTCCTTGTTTTTGCGAAAGGTCCAGAAGTGCCTCCACGCGCCAGGCAGATCGAAGCGGAACGGCTGGCGGTCAGGGTGGACCAGCGGCAAGCAGAAATGGCGCTCCTGTTCGATCAGCCTTTGCTCTTCGGGCGAACCGGGACCCAGCGGCAGCGCCGGGCGCAGCGCACCGAGCAGGCGAACCGGAGCCAGCGCCGGTTCGGTTACTTGCGATGGTGCAGCCGAAGTCATGGCTGCCTTATGCGGTTAGGTTAATTTGGCGTCAACATAGGGCTTATCCGCAGCCGCCGCCGTTATCCCGCCACCCAATCCGAGCGCGGAATTCCGAGCAGTTCGAGCACGCTGGTCAACTCGCCCCGATCGACCCAGCCGTCCGCCGCCGCGCGCGCTGTTGGCTTGGCGCGGTAGGCCAGGCCGTAGGTTGCGGCTTGCAGCATCGGGATATCGTTGGCACCATCTCCGGTGGCCAAGGTGACGGCGTGTTCGCCCAGCAGCGCCGCCTCTTCCAGCAGCACGCTGCGCTTAACCGAACTGTCGGTGATCGCGCCGATCAGGCCGCCGGTCAGCCGGCCGCTCACCACGTCCAGCCGGTTAGCCACCACCCGCTCGAAGCCGAGCTGCTCGGCCACCGGATCGGCGAACTGATGGAAGCCGCCGGTGACCAGGACGGTGCGGCAGCCCCGCGCCTTAAGCGTCGCGACCAGCACCTTGGCCCCCGCCATTGGGGCGATGCGGGTTTCCAGGCACTCGGCGATTGCGCCTTCCGGCAGATCGCGCAGCAGCAGCACGCGCTGTTTCAACGCGCTGACGAAATCGAGTTCGCCCTGCATGGCGCGTTCGGTGATGGCGGCGATCTGCGGCTTGATCCCCGCGAAATCGGCGAGTTCGTCGATGCATTCGGCGGCGATCATCGTCGAATCCATGTCGGAGACGAAGATGCGCGGGATCACCGGTTCGTGATCGGCGACCAGGAGGTCGGCCGGCGCGAAATGGCTGTCAAGCACCGCGCGCAGAACTGCCGCATCGCCTTCGGGCAAGGCGAATTGCAGCACGGTTTCGCCGGCGGTCAACATCGCCGCCGAGGCGACTTTCAGCCCCCGCGCTTCGAGCGCGGCAATCGCCCGATCACAATTGTCGGAGAGTGTCGCCGGTTCTGCTATCAGCCGGGCAATGAGCAACTGGGATTCTCCTGCGAACGGTGCGCGGCTTGGGCCGCTGGCGCTCATCGCAGGGCCGACCGCGAGCGGCAAGAGCGATCTCGCGGTGCGGCTGGCGCTGGCATTAGAGGCGCAGGGACGGCGCGCGGTGGTGATCAATACCGACAGCGCGCAGATTTACCGCGACCTTGCAATGCTCAGCGCACGGCCGACAGCGGCTGAGATGCAGGGCATCGACCACCGCCTGTTCGGCGCCTGGGACGGGGCGCAGGCCTGCTCTGCGGCGGACTGGGCGGCGGCGGCGCGGGCGGAGATCGCGGCTGTGCACGTATCGGGCGGCGTGCCGATCCTCGCCGGCGGCACCGGGCTCTATATCCGCACTCTGCTGGACGGGATCGCGCCGGTGCCGCCAATCGATCCGGCGGTGCGGGACGCGGCGCGTGCGCTGCCCGTGCCCGAAGCCTATGCGGCGCTTCAGCGGGAAGACCCGGGGCGCGCCGCCGCGCTCGCCCCCGCCGACGCCGCCCGCGTCGCCCGGGCGCTGGAGGTCGTCCGCTCGACCGGCCGCACGCTGGCTGAATGGCAGGCGAGCAAAACCGGCGGCATCAGCGGCGGGGTGACGCTTCATCCAGCCATCCTGCTGCCGGAACGCAGTGAGCTCTACGCCCGCTGCGATCTGCGCTTTGCCCGCATGATCGAACGCGGGGCTATCGACGAAGTCGAGGCCCTGCTGACCCGCCAGCTCGACCCCGCCCTGCCCGTCATGCGCGCGATCGGCGTGCCGGAGATTGCAGCCTATCTGCGCAGCGAGTGCTCACTGGACCAGGCGCGGGAGCGCGGCGCACAGGCCACGCGCAATTACGCCAAACGGCAATACACCTGGTTCCGCCGCCAGACACCCGTGGACTGGCCCCGCCTGGAGTCATTTAATGTCGAAATATCAATCTATTTTGTATCTTTGTTTCTTCATTAACAATTGACATGGCATTTTCTGTCTCCTAGGGCTTCGCCATTGCCGGCAAGGCACAAGTTGCGCTATCGAACCGACAACCCGGCATGGCCCACGCCCTGCCGGGTTGGCTGTTTCGGGCAGAGTAATTTTTGAAGGGATGAGCAATCGTGAGCGAAGAGCGCAGCGGCGCGAATATCCTGGTCGAAAGCCTGGTTCGCCAGGGCGTCGAATTTGTCTTTGGCTATCCCGGCGGCGCGGTGCTGCCGATCTATGACGCGCTGTTCGGCGATAAGCGCATCCGCCACATCCTTGTGCGGCACGAGGCCGGCGCAGCCCATGCGGCGGAGGGCTATGCCCGCTCCACCGGCAAGCCCGGCGTGGTGCTGGTCACCTCCGGCCCCGGCGCGACCAATGCCATCACCGGCATCGCCGACGCTTTCATGGATTCGATCCCGCTGGTCATCATCACCGGCCAGGTGCCGACCGCGCTGATCGGCTCGGATGCGTTCCAGGAAGCCGACACCATCGGCATCTCGCGCCACTGCACCAAGCACAATTATCTGGTGAAAGACCCGGCTGAACTCGCCGCCAC
>JANLQW010000285.1:0-13522 GCA_031368085.1 Novosphingobium sp.
ACCCAGATGGCGGCCGGCAAAGTCGTCAAGAAGCTTGAAGGCGAGATCGTGCGCGGCGCCATCCTCAAGGACGGCAAGCGCATCGACGGGCGCAAAACCACCCAGGTCCGCCCGATCGAAGCGATCGTCGGTTTCCTGCCGCGCACGCACGGCTCATCGCTGTTCACCCGTGGTGAAACCCAGGCGATCTGCACCACCACGCTGGGCACCCGCGAAAGCGAGCAGATGATCGACGGGCTGGAAGGCCTGACCTATTCGAACTTCATGCTGCATTATAATTTCCCGCCCTATTCGGTTGGCGAAGTAGGGCGTTTCGGCGCTCCCAGCCGCCGCGACACCGGCCACGGCAAGCTCGCCTGGCGGGCGTTGCAGGCGGTGCTTCCGAGCAAGGAAGAGTTCCCCTATACCATCCGCGTCGTCTCCGACATTACCGAGTCCAACGGTTCCTCGTCGATGGCGACGGTCTGCGGCGGCTCGCTGTCGATGATGGACGCGGGCGTGCCGATCAAGCGGCCGGTTTCGGGCATCGCCATGGGGCTTATCCTCGAAGGCGACGATTTTACCGTGTTGTCCGACATCCTGGGTGACGAGGATCACCTCGGCGATATGGACTTCAAGGTTGCCGGCACCTCCGAAGGCATCACCACGATGCAGATGGACATCAAGGTGGCCGGTATAACCAGGGAAATCTTCGAGGCTGCGCTGCATCAGGCCAAGGATGGCCGCGCGCATATCCTCGATGAGATGACCAAGGCGCTGGGCACCTCACGCACCGAACTTTCCGCCCATGCACCGCGTATCGAGACCATGCAGATCGACAAGGCGAAGATCCGCGAAGTCATCGGCACCGGCGGCAAGGTCATCCGCGAGATCGTCGCCGAAACCGGCGCCAAGGTCGATATCGACGACGAGGGCCTGATCAAGCTCAGCAGCTCCGATCCGGCGCAGATTGAAGCTGCGCGGGCCTGGATCCTCGGCATCGTCGAGGACGCTGAAGTCGGCAAGATCTACAACGGCAAGGTTGTCAACATCGTCGATTTTGGCGCTTTCGTGAACTTCATGGGCGGCAAGGACGGTCTCGTCCATGTGTCGGAAATGAAGAACGAGCGGGTCGAGCGCCCGGGCGATGTCGTGTCCGAAGGCATGGAAGTGAAGGTCAAGGTGCTCGAGATCGATCCGCGCGGCAAGGTTCGCCTGTCAATGCGGGTGGTCGATCAGGAAACCGGCGAGCCGCTCGAAGATACCCGCCCGGCGCGTGAGCCCCGCGCCGACCGGCCCGGCGGCGATCGCCCTGGCGGGGATCGCGGCGACCGTCGTCCTAGCGGAAACCGTGACCGCGGCCCCCGCCGCGAAGGCGGCGGCGACCGTGACCGTGGTCCGCGCCGCGAAGGCGGCGACCGTGATCGCGGCCCGCGTCCTGAGCGCCAGGAAGGCAGCACCGAAAGTGTCGGCGGTGGCAACCCCGACCATATGCCGGCGTTCCTGAGGAATGACGACTGAGCTATTGAAACTTAGTGATTAATACGGGGCCGCGAGCAATCGCGGCCCTTTTGTTTGCAATTTTGCCGAAGGGATCTGTTTTCCAGCAAAAGCTGCTGGCCATGCCAGAACCGTGACTGCGGAAAATCGCTTCGGCTTTGTCTCTGACGTCAACTCTTCAGTCGCAGCTTGCCCATAAAATCCAGCTTGCCGATCGGCAGGCCCTGGTTGCGCAACACGCCATAGACGCTTGCCGCGTGGAAATAAAAGTTGGGCATCGAGAAGGTCAGCAGGAAATCCTCGGCAGTGAAGTCCATCCGCCGTGTGCGGAATTCGAAGCGCATGTCGCGGCCGATCATGGCGTCGATTTCGGCCGGATCGACAGCTTCCAGCATGGCCCGTGCATCGGCGATTTCCGCCTTGAGCGAGGCGAAGTCTAGCGGGGCGGGTTCGATTTCCGGTCTGAATACCCCCGCCCGCACGCCAATTATCGCCCTTGAGGAGTGATGGGCGCATTGGGACACCTGCTTGGCGAAAGGCCACATATCAGGCGCGAGGGCGGCACCGGTCAGCGCTTCGTCAGCGAGGCCTTGCTCCCCGCAATGCGCCTCCGCCTTGTCGATCAGCCTGGAGATCGAGGGCAAAATCTGAAGGTAGGCGGCGACGGTGGCGTGATAAAGCGAAAAGGCCATGAACGGCTCCCCTGGGTTGGATAACCCGGCGGAGGTTACGTCAATGTGCTCGGAGCTGTAAACCGCTCAGGCCGCTGCCGCCCGGCCCTCGCCATCCGCAACTTCGATCCGGTTACGCCCCGCCGCTTTCGCGCAATAAAGCGCTTCGTCCGCCGCCTTGAGCGAATCGCGATAATTGGCATGGGCAAATACATCGGCGATGCCCCCGGAAAAGGTGATCTTGCCAAACGGGACGTCGGTGGCGCGGTTTACCAGCCGCCGCTCGGCCATGGTCTCGCGGGCGCCGTCGAGCACCGCCCAGGCTTCCTCCAGCGATTTGCCGCGAAACAGCACGACGAATTCCTCGCCGCCGTGGCGGGCGACGTGGCATTTGTCGCCGGAAATCTTGGCCAGTGTTTTCGCGACGACTTTCAGCACCCGGTCTCCGGCTTCGTGGCCGTGAGTATCGTTGATTTTCTTGAAATGATCGATGTCGCAAAAGGCGACACTCAGCAATTCGCCGGTTTGACTGGCCGCCGCGAGCTCTTTTTGCAGCACGCTGTCAAAGGCGCGGCGGTTGGGCAGTCCGGTGAGGTGGTCTTGATCCGCCGAGCGCCGAGCTTCTTCCAGGCTCGACTGCAACGCCCGCGTCTGCATCTCGCTGCGGTTCATTTCCTGTTCGATATGGCGGGTGCGCTCAAGCATTACCCGGGCGATGGTGGCGAGTTCGGAAATGACCACGCCGGCCTTGCTGACCTGCTCCAGCTCGCCGACATGCGCTTCCAGGGCGGAGTTGTATTCGCTGGTGACCGAACGCGCCGCGCTGGTGGTCAGGGTGAATTCCGCGAGGCTCGAATCGAGCTTGGTCATCAGCGCATTGAGCATTGCCGAACCGTCTTCGCGGCCGTCGCTGCGGCCTGATTCCTCCAGCCATTCGAGTGTAACCGGCTCGCGCGCGGCGACCCGCCCTTCGATCCGGGCGGAGAGGCGCTGGTCTGCACCGGTAATCGCATCATGCGCAATCGCCAGCGTATAGGGGCTGACCTTAAGCCGGTGCGTGACGAGAAAGCTGGCGATATCCGTCAGCAGCTGGCGCCGCCGACGCTCTCGCGGATCGAGAGCAACGTCGCTGTCCCCGCAATCCGCTTGGGAGGTGGGCTGGGGCGGCGTAGGGCCGCGCAAGCCTAGCCAGCGGAGAATACCGCGCTCGCGGGCGAATTGGGGATCGTGTACAGTCATGCTGATGGTTAACGTCGATATGACAGGGTTTTTAAGGGCGGACGAAAAAATGGGTCTCGCTGCTTATACCGCGTCCCACGGACAGGGCCGAGGATACCCTCCTCCTGACGAAGGGCTTGGGTAGACCGCTTCAACCCTCCCGCCGGCTCACCGCCAGCGCAGCCGATCGCGGCCCAGCTGGTCGATGCGGGTCACCCCCATCAGTTTCATGCCGCGCTCGATCTCGTCCTTGAGCAAGGCGATGGCGTGCTCGACCCCGGCCTGCCCGGCGGCGGCAAGGGCATAAAGATACAGCCGCCCGCCCGAGGCGCAGTTCGCCCCCGCAGCCAGCGCCTTGAGCACATGGCTGCCCCGCCGCACCCCGCCGTCGCAGATGATCTCGATCTCGCCGCCGACCGCATCGACAATCTCGGTTAGTTGGTCGAACGGTGCGCGGCTGCCGTCGAGCTGGCGGCCGCCGTGGTTGGAGATCATGATCGCATCGACGCCGATTTCCACCGCGCGGCGAGCGTCGGCCACGCTCATCACCCCCTTGAGGCAGAAGGTGCCGCCCCAGTCGTTCCTGATCTGCTCAGCCGTGCGCCAGGTCATCGACTGATCGAGCATGGTGCCGAAATAGCTCTGGATTGAGATTGCTTCGGAACTGCCTTCCTGCACATGGGTGTCGAGGTTCGGCAGGGCGAATTTCTCCCGGAAAAGATAATCGAGCGTCCAGCGCGGTCTGGTCGCATAGCTAAGCATCGAGGCGGCAGTAAAGCGCGGCGGCGAGCTGAAGCCGCTACGGGCGCAACGTTCGCGCTTGCCGCCGACGATGGTATCGACGGTGAGCGCGATGGCATCGAACTTCGCCGCTTTACAGCGCTCGATCATGCTGCGGTTGAGGCCCTGATCCTTGTGAACATAGAGCTGGAACAGCTTCGGGCTGGAAATCAGCGCCGCCACTTCCTCGATGCTAACTGTCGCCAGGCTCGAGATGCCGCACCACAAGCCGAACTTCTCGGCGGCGCGGGCGACGGCTCGCTCGCCTTGCCAGTGGAACACCCGCAGCAGCGCGGTGGGAGAAAGAATCAGCGGCAGCGCGCTTTTGCGGCCCATGATGGTCACCGAGGTGTCGATCTCCGCTACCCCGGCCAGCACATCGGGCACCAGGTCGCACTCGGCATAGGCGGCGGTGTTGCGCGCCTTGGTCAGCTCGTCATCCGCGGCACCGTCGATATAGTCGAACACCGGCCATGGCAGGCGCAGCTTCGCCAGGCGGCGGAAATCATCGATGTTATGACAATCGGCAAGGCGCATCGCGCAGCGCTAGCGAAAGGCACGCCTGAACTCAATGGCGCAGGTACCTGTCCGTCTGCCTCGGCAGGGACAAGTTACGACTTGGTGTCGGCAAAGGTATCGCACGAATCCTCGTTACCGCTTTCCATTCCCCGCCGCAGCCATTCCATCCGCTGGGCGCTGGAGCCGTGGGTGAAAGATTCTTCGGCCGGTCGCCGGCCAGCCGAGCGCATCAGCGCGTCGTCGCCGATCTTGGATGCGGCATTGAGGCCGCTTTCCATATCACCCGGCTCCAGCAGGTCGCGGTTCTTCGCCGCCCAGACGCCGGCGTAGCAATCGGCCTGCAGCTCGAGCCGCACGGAAAGCTGGTTTGCCTGGCTGGGATTGTGCGATTGCGCACTGCGAACCTGGTCGGACACGCCGGTCAGCCGCTGGATGTGATGGCCATATTCATGGGCGATGACGTAATTGCGCGCAAACGCCCCTGTCGCGCCCAGTTCCCGCTCCATCTGCTGGTAGAAATCGGTGTCGAGGTAGATGCCGCGGTCTTCCGGGCAATAGAATGGCCCCATGGCGCTTTGCGCGCTGCCGCAGCCGGAACTGCCCGTCTGCGAATAAAACACCAGCTTGGGCCGGGCGAAGGTGACATTCGACTTTTGGAATACCGGTTCCCACGTCCGGTTCAGTGACGACAGCGCGTTGCAGCTTTCCTTGCTGAGCGCATCGACATTGCAGCTCTCGCTGGCATTGCCGCCCGCTTGCGCACCCGACTGCGATGCCGGTGCCTGCTGCTGAACCTGTTCGAGTCCGCCGATCAACTGACTGGGATCGACTCCAAAGAAATAGGAGGCGATGAGTGCGATGACAATCGTTCCGCAGCCGATCGAGCGACCGCCCATCGGCAGCCCGAACCCGCGGCCACCCCCGCCGCGCTGGTCTTCGATATCGACGGAGCCGGGATCGAAATCGTCGAGACGCATGGGCTAAGACCTCTCACGGGTATGGCGAGCACCGCCGATACGCAGAACAGGCGAGCCTGTCGTGCGAAAATGCTTGCTGGATTGGCTGGTTCCCTCGCGCACATATTTAGCGAATGGCAAGCGTGAGTCGAGGCCCTTTTCCAGTAATGCGGGGACGGCCTATCCCCCATTCCCGATATGCCAGGCAAACCGATCCGGCACACATTAAGCACAATCCGCAATTAATGCGAACTCCTTGGTTTCGCTGGCCTTGCTGCGAATCGGGCTTGGTGTAGTTTGGCGACATGGACGGAGCTATATCTTGATCGGGCGGTGGCCGACGATACTGGCGGGGGTGGCCATGGTGCTCGCATCCGCCTCGCTGGCGGCCGCGCGCCGCGATACCGTGCTCGAGGCGCAGCTGATGGCGCATATTTCGGTGCTCGCCAGCGACGAGTTCCAGGGCCGCGAACCCGGGACCGACGGCGAAGCAAAGACCCTGCGCTATCTCGGCAAGCAATGGTTCGACATCGGGCTGGTGTCAGGCACTAACGACCCGGGCAATGAATGGTTTGCCCCGGTCACGCTGATCGAGCGAACGCCGGTGTTATCCAGCGCGCGATTCACCCGGCGCGGCAAGGAGCAGGGCACACCCGCGGATGCCGTTTTGATCCTCACCTCTGGTCAGCGCAGCCTGGTCAAGGATGCGCCGATCCTGTTTGTCGGCATCGCATCAGGCGCCCTGCCGCCGCGCAACGAACTTGCCGGGCGCGTGGCGCTGCTGCTTGATGGCGGGGCTGATAACGGAGATCGGCAAAATGCCCTGCTGGCGGCAGGCGCATCGGCCGTTATCACGATACTCGATGGTGTGCGCACGCTCGACAATGTCCGGGGGCGGCGCCAGCGGGCGGGGTACGCGCTCGCCAGCGACACCCTCGGCGGCGACCTCGAAGGTTTCATCAGCCGCCGCGGCATGGAGCATTTGCTGCTCGGCAGCGGGCGAAGCCTCGCTTCGCTTGAGCAGCCCGCCGCCAAGGCGGACTTCATCCCGCGACTGCTGGACATTTCTGCAACGCTGGAAGCGACGACCCGTGAGACCACGATCCGCACGCATAATCTGATTGGCAAGCTGCCGGGTAGGCGGCCGGGTCGCGGGTCGGTGCTGTTCATCGCGCATTGGGACCATTTCGGTGTCTGCGGGGTGCCGCCCGCCGAGGAGGTGATCTGCCACGGCGCTATCGATAATGCGAGCGGCGTGGCCGCCCTTACCGAAGTCGCCCGGCGCCTGGCGCGCGGACCTCGACCGGACCGCGACATATATTTCCTCGCGACGACGGCGGAGGAACTCGGGCTGCTGGGAGCGCACGCCTTTGCCGAAAATCCGCCCCTGCCGCTTAAGCAGATTGTCGCCGCGTTCAATTTGGATAGCGTCGCGCTCTCGCCGGCCGGAACTCCGCTGGCGATTGTCGGCAGGGGCATGACGCCCCTCGATACGCAGATCGCCGCAGTCGCTCGCCGGGAAAAGCGCAGCCTGGTCGACGGCGACGCGGCAAACGCCTATATCCGCAGGCAGGATAGCTGGGCGCTACTGCAGCATGACGTCCCGACGGTGATGGTTTCCAGCGCCTTTGCCGATATCCCGCGCCTGGAAGCATTCTTCGATGGCCGCTACCACCGTCCGGCGGATAATCTGAAACAGCCCATCGAACTTGGCGGCGCGGCGGAAGATGTCGCATTCTCTGTCGCCCTGGGGCGCTGGTTTGGCGATGCGCGCAAAGTGCCGTTGCCGGCCAAATGACAGGTGCGGTTCCCCCGCCTTGTGCCAGCCGACAGCCGCGTTTACATGGGCCGCCACGAATCTCCCGGCGTAACCGCCGGCACAGGCGGAACAGTGGCACGCATGGACATCCCTCTCGGTCTTACTTTCGACGATGTTCTGCTGCGTCCGGGCGAATCCGATATAATGCCGAGCGGCGCCGATACCCGCACCCGGCTGACCCGGACCATCGGGCTCAACATCCCGGTGATTTCCTCGGCGATGGATACCGTGACCGAGGCGGACATGGCAATTGTCATGGCCCAGCTCGGCGGTATCGGCGTGCTGCACCGCAATCTCACTCTCGATGAGCAGTGCGCCGCGGTGCGGGCGGTGAAGCGCTATGAGAGCGGCATGGTAATCAATCCAATCACGATCGCGCCTGGCGCCACTCTTGGCGAGGCGCAGGCGCTGATGAAGGCGCACCGGATCAGCGGCATTCCGGTGGTCGAGGCCGGCGGCAAGCTGGTCGGTATCCTCACCAACCGCGACGTGCGCTTCGCCGACAATCCCGCGCAGCCGGTGCGCGAACTGATGACGCATGAGAACCTGGCGACGGTTACGCTCGGCGTCGGCGAGGAAGCGGCCCGCCGGCTGCTCCACCAGCGTCGCATCGAGAAGCTGCTGGTGGTGGACAATGCGTTCCGTTGTATTGGCCTGATCACCGTCAAGGACATCGAAAAGGCGGTGACCTATCCGGGGGCGACCAAGGATGCGGCCGGCCGGCTGCGGGTCGCGGCCGCCACCACGGTTGGCGACAAGGGCTTTGCCCGCACCGAGGCGCTGCTCGATGCCGAATGCGATGTCATTGTGATCGACACCGCGCACGGCCACAATCGCGATGTCGCCCGCGCGGTTGAGCGGGTCAAGAAGCTGTCCAATTCGGCCCAGGTCATCGCCGGTAACGTCGCCACCGCCGAGGCGACGCGGGCGCTGATCGGCGCAGGTGCCGACGGCGTGAAGATCGGCATCGGTCCTGGCTCGATCTGCACCACCCGCATTGTCGCGGGTGTCGGCGTGCCGCAGCTGACGGCGGTAATGGATTCGGCTGAGGAAGCGGAAAAATCCGGCGTGCCGGTGATAGCCGACGGCGGTGTGCGCACCTCGGGCGATGCCGCCAAGGCACTGGCGGCGGGCGCATCGACGATAATGATCGGCTCGATACTCGCCGGCACCGAGGAAGCGCCGGGCGAGACGTTTCTCTACCAGGGCCGCGCCTACAAGAGCTACCGCGGCATGGGCTCGGTCGGCGCGATGGCGGGTGGCAGTGCCGACCGTTATTTCCAGCAGGACATCAAAGACACGCTCAAGCTGGTGCCCGAGGGCATCGAGGGCCAGGTGCCGTTCAAAGGCCCGGCGCGCGATGTCATTCACCAGCTGGTCGGCGGCATCAAGGCGGCGATGGGCTACACCGGATCGTCGACCATCGAGGAGCTGCGGACCAAGGCGCAATTCGTGCGCATCACCAACGCCGGCCTGCGCGAAAGCCATGTGCATGACGTCACAGTGACGCGGGAAGCGCCGAATTATCCGACGCGGTGAATTCAGCGCTGCGCAAGGCGAGTAGCGTTAATGACCCCCTCAGCCCGCGTCCAGGCCGCCATCGAGATCCTCGACCTTGTGATCGCCTCCGCCCGCGCCAACGGTCCACCGGCCGACCGTATTATTGCCGATTGGTTTCGTAGCCACCGCTTTGCCGGAAGCGGCGACCGCCGGGCGGTACGTGAACTTGCCTTTCAGGCGATCCGGGGCTGCGGCGAACTGCCGGCAACCGGCCGTTCGGCGATGCTGCGGATGGCGCAGGGCGACCTCGCGCTCGCCGCGCTGTTTGATGGCTCGCGCCACGGGCCTCAGCCAATCGACCCGGCCGAGCCGGTCGCCGCCGCCGGTCTTGCACCGGGCTGGTTGGAGGCCGCGCTCGCCGCGTCCGGTATCGCTGGCGAGGAGGCTGAGGCGTTGCTCTCTCGCGCGCCCCTCGATCTCAGGATCAACACCTTGAAGGGCGGGCGCGATAGTCTCGACGTTCCAGTCGACGCTGCCCCCACGCTCGCCCGCAATGCAATTCGCCTGCCGCCGGGCACGCCGGTCGAACAATGGGACGCCTACCGCGAGGGCCGCGTCGAAATCCAGGATAGCGCCTCGCAGCTCGTCTGCGAAGCGATGGCGGCGCGGCCGGGCGAGACCATCATCGACCTTTGTGCCGGGGCAGGGGGGAAGACGCTGGCGCTGGCGGCCTCGATGGAAAACCAGGGGCGGCTGATCGCCTGCGACATTGATCGCGGGCGGCTTTCGCGCCTTGGTCCCCGGGCGGAGCGGGCCGGGGCGACGATGATCGAGACGCTGCTGCTCGATCCGAGCCGCGAGGCGGCGGCGCTCGGACGATGGCTGGGCGCGGCGGATGCTGTGCTGGTCGATGCGCCGTGCTCGGGCAGCGGCACCTGGCGCCGCAATCCAGAAGCGCGCTGGCGGCTCAGCGAGGCGCGGCTTGGCGCTCATGTTGCCGCACAATCCCGCCTGCTCGATCTCGCGGCGAGCCTGGTGCGGCCGGGCGGGCGGCTGGTCTATGCCACGTGTTCGCTGCTCGACAGGGAGGGCGCGGACCAGATTTCCGCCTTCCTTACCCGCCATCGCGATTGGCGGGCGGAACCACTGCCGGGTCCCGCAGGTTTACCGCGCGGTTCAGGATTTCGATTGACTCCGTGTCGCGACGGGACTGACGGGTTTTTCATCGCACGTTTATCGCCAATATGTTAAGCCGTGTGCAGATGAACCGTCCTGTGCGACCATCGCGGAATGCCCTCAGGGAGATATTGATGCGTTACTACCCCGCCGCGCTTGCCCTTTCCCTGCTTGCAGGATTGTCCGCCAGCGGCGGCTTCTCCGCCGCCCCGCAACCGATTGACCCGCGCGCCGTGGCGCTGCTCGCGCAGGGCCGTGCCGATCTGACCGCAGGGCGCATCGACCCGGCGATCGACGCCTATGAGGCGGCGCTGGCCATCCATCCGGGCAGTGTCTCGATCCTTCTCGATCTGGCCGACGCGACCCGCCGGCAGGGCATGCAGGGCAAGGCGCTGCATTATTACCGCGAGGCGCTCGAGACCGATCCGCAGAACCTGCAAGCGATTTCGGGCGAAGGCGCGGCGCTGGTCGAAAAGGGCGCGGTCGAGAAGGCGCGGCGCAATCTTGCCCGACTCCAGGGCCTGTGCGGCGATTCGTGCGAGCCCTCCCGCCAGCTCGCCGCCGCCATCGCGAAAGGCCCCGCAGTGCGAGTGGTCACCGCCCAGCAGGTGAAGTCGGTGCCGGTCGTTACAGAGAATTGAGGAACAGGCCGACTCGTTCGAAGCCCTAGATCAGCGCCCGGAACTCATCCAATACCGCCCGGTAAACCCGCCTTTTGAATGGCACGATCAGGTCGGACAGCAGTTCTGGGGCGATCCATTTCCATTCGCAGAATTCCGCCGGATCATGCGCGTCGAGCCTGATATCTGCGTCCTGCCCGGCGAAGCGGGCAAGCAACCAGTGCTGCCGCTGGCCGCGATACTGGCCTTTCCACAGCTTGCCGACCAATTCTTCCGGAAGGTCATAGAACAGCTCTTCGCGCAACTGGCCGATCAGCGTGACGTGGGCCTGGGTAACGCCGGTTTCTTCCCGGAGTTCGCGAAGGGCGGCGGCGTGGAGATCTTCGCCGTCGTCGATGCCCCCCTGCGGCATCTGCCAGAAATCGCCCTCGCGGTTATCGATCCGCTTGCCAACGAAAGCGTGGCCATCGGCGTTGACCAGCATCACCCCGACGCAGGGGCGATAGGGCAGTGCAGAAATGTCGGTCACAGCGGCGGAATTTCCCTTATTGAAGCGGCGATGTTCAGGCAAACGCAATGATTTTGGGCACAAGTTGCTTGCAGGTCCATTAGGCGGTCGATTGCCGCTTGACTAGCGGGACGCAGGGGCGTTTTGCCTGTGTACTCATTTGTACCCTGACAGATTTTCTGAATTGTAGGTTTGCACAGGGCGCCTAATGGGCAAATGAGCGGTAACCCAATTACCGCTGACAGAGGATGGAAATGGCGACGATCCTGGCAGACAGCACTTTCGCGGCAAGTCCGCGCGGCTCCGCAGTCCCCGAAGCGGTTGTAGTCCGTTTCGCCGGCGATTCCGGCGACGGCATGCAGCTGACCGGGGGGCAGTTCACCCTGTCGACTGCGCTGGCCGGCAACGACCTTGCTACCTTCCCGGATTTTCCGGCGGAAATCCGGGCGCCGCAGGGCACCTTGTTTGGCGTTTCAGCCTTTCAGATCAATTTCGGCTCGATCGATATCACCACCGCCGGCGATGCGCCCGATGTGCTGGTGGCGATGAACCCGGCGGCGCTGAAGACCAATGTCAACGCGCTCAAGCCGGGCGGACTGATCATCGCCGACACCGGCGAATTCACCAAGCGCAACCTCGACAAGGCGAAATACGACACCAGTCCGATTGATGACGGCAGTCTGGCCAAATGGGATGTGCTGGCCTTCGATATCAGTGCGCTTACCATGCAGTCGGTCAAGCCTTTCGGCCTGAGCAACAAGGACGCACTGCGTTGCAAGAACATGTGGACGCTGGGCCTGGCGCTATGGATGTTCGAACGCGACCGCGCCCCGCTGGTCGCCTGGCTGCAGGGCAAGTTCAAGAAGAACCAGGTGCTCGCCGACGCCAATATTGCCGCGCTCAATGCAGGTCATGCCTACGGCGAGACGGCCGAGATTTCCGGACCGATGAAGAAGGTCCACCTCGATCCGGTGGCCTCGCCGCCGGGTGTCTACCGCACAGTGACCGGCGCAGAAGCGGTCAGCTACGGGCTGGTCGCCGGTGCGCAGCTGGCTGGCCTCAAAATCTTCTTCGGCGGCTATCCGATCACCCCGGCTTCGGCGATCCTGCACAATCTGGTCAGGATGAAGGAATTCGGCGTCACCACTTTCCAGGCAGAGGATGAGATCGCGGCAATCTGTTCGGCGATCGGTGCGTCCTATGCCGGGCATCTCGGCGTGACGTCTTCGTCCGGACCCGGCATTTCGCTTAAGGGGGAAGCGATGGGGCTGGCGGTGATGACCGAACTGCCGCTGATCATCGTCAATTCGCAGCGCGGCGGGCCCTCGACCGGTTTGCCGACCAAGACCGAACAGTCCGACCTCTATCAGGCGGTCTATGGCCGCAACGGCGACGCGCCGATGCCGGTCGTCGCCGCGCGCTCGCCGTCCGACGCCTTCGATTGCGCGATCGAGGCCTGCCGCATCGCCACACAGTTCATGACGCCGGTGATTCTGCTGACCGACGGTTATATTGCCAATGCCGCCGAGCCGTGGAAAATCCCCGATGCGAACAACTTCGAGCCGTTTCCGGTGACTTTTCTCGAGGAAAAGAATGGCGGCGATGTCGTGCTTCCTTACAAGCGCGATCCGCGCGGGGTGCGCCCCTGGATCAAGCCGGGGACCCCCGGGCTGATGCACCGCATCGGCGGTATCGAGAAGGCTATCGACACCGGCAACATCGACTATTCGTCCGACGTCCACGAAATCCAGACCGAGGCCCGCAAGGCCAAGGTGGACGGCGTCGCCAACAGCATTCCCGATCAGGAAGTGAACTTCGGCAAGGCCGGGGGCAAGCTGGCGGTGGTGGGCTGGGGATCGACCTACGGACCAATCTACCAGGCGGTGCGGCGCGCGCGCGGGCGCGAGTTCGATGTCAGCCACATCCACGTCCGGCACATCTGGCCCTTGCCAAAGAATCTTGGGCAATTGCTGAAGGGTTACGAGCATGTTCTCGTGCCCGAGATGAACACCGGCCAGTTCAAGACGGTGCTGCGCGATCAGTTCCTGGTCGACGCCCGGCCGCTCACCAAGGTCAGCGGCCAGCCGTTCACAATCGCCGAAATCGAAGCGGCCATCGGCACCTTCTTCGATAACATTCCGGGCAACGAGGGCGGCGAAGTTCCAGCGGACGATACCCAGCTTCCCAGCATCAAGGCGGTGAACCCATGAACGACATGACCCCCATCACCACCACGCTCAAGGACTGGGAGACCGACCAGGAAGTGCGCTGGTGCC
>JANLQW010000008.1:0-1903 GCA_031368085.1 Novosphingobium sp.
GCGGGTCGGCGGGGTACCAGTAGCGATAATGGTCGCCAAGGTCGGACACAAGCGCCACCCGTCCCTTGGCCGTCGTCACCACCACCACCTGCATGCCTTCGGTATGCGCCGACACGCGCAGCAAGCGGATCCCGGGGAACAAATCGACATCGCCATCGACCAGCCGCAGCCCGGCAGGCCGTTTGCGCTCCATCAAATTAGCCGTCGACGAGCCCCAGTAGAAAATTCGCTGCGAGGGCACTGGATCGACCGAGGCCAGCAATTCGTCGCGCTGCACCACCACGCAGGCGCCGGGGAACAGGTCGAGGTTGTCGGCATGGTCGAAATGCATGTGGGTGAGCACGACGTGGGTAATGTCGCCGGGCGTCAGCCCTTCGCCCGCCAGCGCCTTGATCAGCGAGGCGTGGCCGCCGCCGATGCCGCTGACCTTGAGGCGCTTTTCAATGACCGGAATGTCGGTCATGCCGGTATCGACCAGCAGGTTGAGCGCCTCTCCGCCCGGCCCTGCTCCGCGCACCAGCCAGCAGTGCACCGGATCGCGCATGAAACCGCCGCCCTCGGGCAGGTAGAGTTCCCCCAGCCGCAGCGAGGTGACAGTCCAGTGGCTCATTCGTCGATCAGTTCGAACCGTTCGATGTCACGCAGCGAGCCGGTGCGCTCACCGGTAGTCCAGATCGCGCGGACGCGGCGTCCGGGCCGGACATGTTCCTTTGCCCAGGCAAGGCTCTCAATCTCGATCATGTGGATCAGCCGGGTCGAGGCGCCATCAAGTACAATTTCGGCATAGGCATAGGGCGGCGGGCGGGTCTGCCCGATGAATTCCATGTTGATGATCGAACAGCCGCGGATGGTGCCGGTGTTCTCGCAGGTCTTCCAGGTGCCCGTGCGCTTGTGGGTAAGGTCGTCGATCTCGCGCGGGGGCAGCAGAGCGTCGTCGCCGTTAGAAACGCGCACCCCCATGATCCGGCCATGCTCGCGAATTTCGTCGAACATGCGGCCATAATAGGGTCCATAGGCGTGTTCGTAATCGAGCTGCATCCGGTAGGGAATGGATTCGAGCGGCGGGGCGGTTTCGCCAAACGGTTTGACCGCGCCGACCGGCGCATCCGGCGCAGGTGCAAAGCCGGCGATGCACAGGATCGATTGCTCCTGCGCTTCGTCCCATACCGCCGCAACACGCATTCCCACTTTCAATGCCGCGTATTCTGTCAGCATCTTGTGCGGAAATTCGTTGTCGCAACCGTCGAGCTGGATCAGCCCGATCACCGCGTCACCTACTTGGGTGAAAGCGCCGAGCACGCCCGCGTGGGGTGCTTCGACGAATTCGTAGCGATCCTCGGCGTCGCGGGTCGAAAAGTCCTGCGCCGGGGCGACCACCTCGCCATTGGCGAAGCGGCAACCGACGATGCGGCGTGAGGCGATCTCGGCAAGGAAGGTTCCTGCCGCCCGGCCCGGTGTCAGCGTGTAGGGCAGGTTGATGGTGCTGGGGAAAGTCGCAAGGTCTATGGCCTGCGTATCGGGTACCGAAAGCATCTCTTGTCTCCCCTCAGGCGCTCAGCACGGCGCAGCCGCGCAAGTTTGCCCAGCCGCCGCCGGACTGGACGAGGGCCAGCTTGGCGTCCTTGATCTGGTGGCATTCCGAGCGACCCATTACCTGGGTCGCGGCTTCGATCAGGCGGATCAGGCCGACCGCGCCGATCGGGTTCGCCCCCATGGTGCCGCCCGATGGATTGACCGGAATGTCTCCGTCGAGCTGCGTCGCGCCCGAGGCGATCAGCGCAGCCGCTTCGCCCGGCGGGCACAAACCAAGGCTTTCGTAGTACGACAGCTCAAAACAGCTGTATGGTTCTTGCACTTCCACCACATCGAACTGGCGGCGCGGGTTGGTGATCCCGGCGGCGCG
>JANLQW010000019.1:0-18425 GCA_031368085.1 Novosphingobium sp.
CTGCCCGGCTGGGCGTTTTTCAAGAACTCGCTGGGGGTCCCGGTCGAGATGCTCGAAGAGCTCCTCCACACCATCGAACGGTCGCTGTTCGGCCCGCTCGACGAGCGCGTCGATCAGCTCAAGCGGTCGTTCGAGATGCTCGAGGCATATCTCCACCAGCGCAGCAAGGAGCCGGCGCGGGGCGACATGATCGACACCATCCTTGCGGGCGTGACCTATCCCGACGGCACCGCGGCGTCGTGGGAGCACAAGGTCGGCATCACCGCCGACATGGCAGTCGCCGGTATCGGCACGACGACCTTCGTGATGGGATCGGCGCTGCATCATCTGGCGACGCACGACGAGGACCGCCAACTGCTGATCGACAATCCAAAGCTGATCGACAACGCGGTGGAAGAATTCGTGCGCTTCTTTCCGCCGGTGATCGGTCTCGGCCGCTACTGCACGCGCGATGTCGAGGTCGCGGGCGCAACCATGAAGCAGGGCGATTTCGCCCTGCTCGCCTACGCCGCCGCGTCGCGCGATCCGCGCGTGGTCGAAAAGCCGCAAAGCATCGATCTCCGGCGGAAGCGCCTCGTCCATTCCTCGTTCGGGGTCGGCCCGCATTATTGCATCGGGGCCAACCTCGCGCGCGCTGAGCTGCGCCTGCTGATCGAGGAGTGGCTGCGGCGCATCCCTGAGTTCAAGGTCACGCCAGGCACCGAGCCGGGCTTTGAGACCAGCCAGCTGCGGCAGATGACAAGCCTGCATCTGTCGTGGTGAGCAAAGCGGCAGAGATTGCGCCGGAAGCGTTGCAGGCTTTCGTCGGTCGTGACAGCGGCCCGGTCCGCGGTCGCGACGCGGTCAATGCAGCGATGATCCGCCATTGGTGCGTGGCGCTCGGTGACGACAACCCGGTCTATGCCGATGCGGCGATGGCGCAGCAGACCATCCACGGCGACGTGATCGCACCCCCGGCGATGCTGCAGGCATGGACGATGCCAGAGCCCTTCGCTGGGCCCGGCAGTGATGCCGTCGGCGAGCTGTACGCGCTGCTCGACAGCCACGGCTTCGGCGGCATCGCCGCCACAGACAGCGAGCAGGATTACCATGCGCCGGTTCGGATCGGCGACGTGCTCACCGCGACTAAACGGATCACTGCGGTCTCGGGCGAAAAGCAGACGGCGCTGGGGCGGGGCTATTTCATCACCTCGATGGTCGAATGGGTGAACGAGGCGGGCGTCGTCGTCGGTACGCAGTTGCACCGCGTCCTGAAATACCAGTCGAAGCCGATCGCGGAGCCGGCGGCGCTCCGCCCGCGCCCGAATGCGACGCTCGATACCGCGTTCTTCTTTGAGGCCGCCAAGCGCCGCGAGTTGCTGATCCAGTGTTGCGACCGGTGCGACAGGCTCCAGCATCCGCCGATGGCGGCGTGCCGGGCGTGCGGATCGCTGGCGCTCAGTCCCCGGCGCATGGCGGGTCGTGGCACGTTGTTCAGCTTCACGATCGTCCACGCGCCGGTGACGCCGCCGTTCGAGCCGCCGTATCCGGTGATCCTTGTTGAACTGGAGGAAGGGCCGCGCGTAGTCAGCGAACTCCACGGCGTGCCGCTCGGCGACATCAGGATCGGGATGCCGCTGCGTGTCGATTTCCTCGATTGCGACGCCGACCTTAGCCTGCCCATCTTCCGTGCGGTGGATGCGCCCAATGTCTGACGTAACCCTGACCAGTCCTGCCGCGCGCGCGCAACCGGGCGATGTGCTGCCGCCGCTCGATATCGCGCTGACCACCGGGTTCATCGTCGCGACGGCGCTCGCCTCGCGCGATTTCCAGCCGGTCCACCACGACCCCGAAGTTGCGCGCGCGCGCGGCTCGCCCGACATCTTCATGAACATCCTGACGACGCAGGGGCTGGTGTGCCGCTTTGTCACCGACTGGGCGGGACCGACGGTGCAGGTGCGCCGCAACGCGATCCGGCTTGGCGCGCCCAACCATCCGGGTGACTCGATGGTGCTGACCGGATCGATCGCCGCGCGCCGGCCCGGCGACGGCGGTGACGAGTTGGACATCGCGGTCGTTGGCCGCAACGGGCTGGGCGACCACGTCACGGGGCTGGTGACGCTGTTCGTGCCCGCCGGGGAGATTGTCCGATGAGCCGCAGCGCGCCCGACAATATTTCGCGCAAGGCGGCGATCGTCGGCATCGGCGCGACTGAATTCTCCAAGAATTCGGGGCGCAGCGAAATGCGCCTCGCGGTCGAGGCGGTGCAGCACGCGCTCGCCGACGCCGGGCTGACCGCCGCCGACGTCGACGGCCTCACCACCTACAGCATGGAAACGACGCCCGAGACGATGCTGGCCAATGCAATGGGCATGGGCGACCTGACCTTCTTCAGCCGCATCCACTATGGCGGCGGCGCGCCCGCCGGTGTCGTGCACCAGGCGGCAATGGCGGTGGTCAGCGGCGTTGCCGATGTCGTCGTCTGCTATCGCGCCTTCAACGAGCGCTCGGGCGTCCGCTTCGGAGATAGCACGCTCAGCAACCTCCGCGCCAGTACCGCCGAGGGTACGCGCTACAGCTGGGTCGCGCCCTATGGCCTGCGGACGCCGGCCAGCTGGATCGCGATGTTCGCGCAGCGTTACCTCCACACCTACGGCGCGACCACCGAGGCGTTCGGCCATGTTGCGGTCGCCTGCCGCAAACACGCCGCGACCAACCCGGCGGCGCATTTCTACGGCCGCCCGATCACGCTTGCCGATCATCAGGCGGCACGCTGGATATCGGAGCCGCTTCGGCTCCTCGACTGCTGCCAGGAAACCGATGGCGGCCAGGCATTGGTCATCACCACGCTCGATCGTGCGCGCGATTTGAAGCAGCGGCCTGCCGTCCTTGCTGCGGTCGCGCAGGGCGCGGGGGCCAGGCAGGAGATGATGACGAGCTACTATCGCGACGACCTTACGCGCCTGCCCGAGTCGAAGGTCATCGGTGATCAGCTGTGGCGCAACTCGGGGCTCGGGCCGGCAGACGTCGATGTCGCGATCCTCTACGATCACTTCTCGCCGTTCGTGCTGTACCAGCTTGAGGAGCTCGGCTTCTGCGGGCGCGGCGAGGCCAAGGATTTCGTCAAGGACGGCGCGCTGGAGATCGGCGGGCGCCTGCCAACCAACACCCATGGCGGCCAGCTCGGCGAGGCGTATCTGCATGGCATGAACGGCATCGCGGAAGCGGTTCGCCAGATACGCGGCACGGCGGTCAACCAGGTCGCGGGGGCCAACGTCGCACTGGTCACTGGCGGCACCGGCATCCCGACGAGCGGGTTGATTGTTGAACGCGCGCCGTGACGCACGGCTTACCGGAGACGTGAAATGGTGACTATCGGAAGTGGCATTGTTCAGATTTGCCATATCGTCGAAGATCTGGACCAGGCAGTCGATCACTGGGTCGAAACCTTCGGTGCCGGACCGTTCTTCGGCCAGCGCAATCTCGACATTCCGGTTATGCATCGCGGCACGCCCTCGTTTCTCTACAGCCACGTCGCGCTTGGCCAGTGCGGGATGCTGCAAATGGAGCTGGTGCAGATCGTTGGCAACGAGCCGACCGTCTACCGCGACATGTATCCCGACGGTGGCAGCGGCTTCCATCATGTCGCGATGTTCGTTGACGACTTGCAGAAGGAGATCGACGCCTATGCCGCCGCCGGTAGCGAGCTCGGTGCGCTCGGTGAGTTCAACGGCTGCGGCTTCGCTTACGTCGATACGCGAAAAAGCGTCGGCTTTTTCACCGAGCTCTACGAAGAGTGTGCGTTTATGCGCGGCTTCTACCGCAAAATCGCGGACGCAGCCGCCGGATGGGACGGCACTCGCCGAATGCGCTCGTTCGCCGAGGTTGCCTGACCCCAGGCACGGTTAATTTGAGCCACTATCGCCTTGACACCTATGCCCGTAGCTGTAAAATTTCTTTCGTCGGGCGCGGCTTCATAATCTGGAGACTATTCCGGGTGGGCCCCTGATCGGAGTGGTAAAATGGCAACAATAGTTCACAAGCAAAGCGACTCTGTCATCACGCGCGGAGATTTCGAGATTCCCGCCAATGATGAGTCGCGGACCTTTCCCGACGGCGCTTCGCTCGTCCGCGCGGCGCACATTCCCTGGACGCCTTGGGCATTCGAGGGGTCGGAATTCAAGCTGCTCAACATTAACCGGTCAGCGGGCACGTTCTTTACGCTGATCCGGTTCTCCACCGGTCCGCTCGATCTGCCGCCGCATCACCACTTCGCCGACGTCCACGCCTATGTCCTCGAAGGCGATTTCTCGTACGAGTATGGCTCGATCAACGCGGGCGATTATCTGCTTGAGGCGGGCTGCGTCAATCATGCGCCAAAGATCGGCAAGAACGGCGCGCTTTTCCTCGTTCACTTCATGGGCCCGGTGACCGGAGTCTCGGTGGCCGGGATGCCCGAGGGCGAGGTCGTCGACTGCGAGTGGATGTACCGCGCAGCCGCTGCCAACGGTGCCGCCGGTCACCTGCCGCCGCCGTCGCACTGATCGTACTGATCTGTCTGCCAATTGAGCTGCCGCGCCCCACGCTGGTCGGATCGCGTTGATCCGGCCAGCGTTGGCGCGCCGCGTCTCTTCGTTCGTTTAGAGCATCGTGCTTACAATCAAGATGACCTCCAATTCCGTCTACCCTGAGCTTGTCGAAGGGCTGCACTTTTCTTCAGGCCGCACGCGCAGCCTCAAGAACAAGTACGACCCCCTCGACAAGCTCAGGGCAGACGGCTTTGTTGGATTCTGAGCTGCACAGGCGTGCGTCAGCGCACGACCCTGGGCATGCCGAGGCTGCGCTGTGCGACGATTTCGCGCATCATCTCGGCGCTGCCGCCGCCGAAGGTGGCGTTCTGGCACTTGCGGTATTCCGACTCGATGTCGCCGCCCAGCGCTGCCGCCGCGCTGCCGTGACGGATCAAACCGCCGCTGCCGACGATCTGCAGCAGGTCGCGGCACACCTCGATCATGCTCTCGACGCCGTGCAGCTTCGCCGCCGATGCCAGCCCCGGGTCTGGTACGCCGCTCGACAACTTCCACGCCATGCGGAAGTTGAGCAGCCACAGCAGTTCGAGCCGCGCATAGGTCTTGGCGAGCAGGTGGCGGACCACTGGCTTGTCGGCGACCGGGGTACCGCCGCGTATCGTCTCGCGCGCCCAGGCAGACACCCTGCGGTACAGCTCCTCGCCGTAGATCGAACGCGCCGCGATGCCGACGCGTTCGAAATTGAGCTGCGAGGTGATCAGCTGCCAGCCCTCGTTCTCGCCGCCGACGAGCATGTCTGCGGGCACCCGCACATCGCTGTAGAAGGTCGAATTGGTGTGCATCCCAGCTACCGTATCGATCGGCGTGAAAGAGAAGCCGGGCGTGGCGATATCGACGATTAGCAGCGAAATGCCCTGGTGCTTGCGCGCTGCGGGATCGGTGCGGACGGCGAGCCAGATATAATCGGCGCCTTCGACGAGGCTGGTATAGATTTTGTTGCCGTTGACGACGAAGTCATCGCCGTCGCGCACCGCACGCGTCTGCAGGCTGGCGAGATCGGTGCCCGACCCCGGCTCGGTATAGCCGACCGCGAACAGGCAGCGCCCCTCCGCGATGGCCGGCAGGAACTTCGCCTTCTGCGCCTCCGAGCCGAATTGCATCAACGTCGGACCGACGGTGCTCAAGGTCAGGAAGGGCAGCGGCGCTCCCGAACGCAGCGCCTCGCGGACGAAGATCAGCTGCTCGACCGGGCCGTAGCCGCGTCCGCCGTATTCGATTGGCCAGCTCAGCGCGAGCATGCCGTCGTCGCCCATTTGGCGCACGACCTCGCGGTAGAGCGGCGTCGCGACGTTCGGGCGGAGCGCCTCGCGCCGTTCGGGCGTGATGATCCGGGCGAAATAGGCGGCGATTTCGCCCTGCAGTGCGGCCTGTGCGGGGGTGAAGGCGACGTGCATGTTAGTCCTTCCCGAGAATGAGGCCGCTCGTCGGGATGCCCGAGCCCGCCGACACCAGCATGTGCCTGACGCTGGCGATCTGGTTGACGGCGGTGCCGCGGATCTGGCGTACGGCCTCGGCGATGCCGTTCATGCCGTGGATATAGGCCTCGCCGAGCTGGCCGCCATTGGGGTTGATCGGCAGCTGGCCGCCGCGTGCATGCGCACCGGCGCGGACAAAGTCCTTCGCCTCGCCGCGCGCGCAAAAACCGAACGCTTCGAGCTGCGCCAGCACATAGGGCGTGAAATGATCGTAGAGGATGGCGCTTTCGAAATCGGCGGGGCCGAGGCCGCTCTGTGCATAGAGCTGCTGCGCGACCAGCGCCATTTCGGGGATCGCCGAGATGCTGTCGCGGTAAAAGCTCGTCATGCGGTGCTGGCCATGCGCGCTGCCCTGCGCGGCGGCGACCACCGTCACCGGATCGCGGCGCAGCCGCCGCGCTCGCTCGGTGGAGGTGATGACCAGCGCGACCGCGCCGTCGCTCTCCTGGCAGCAGTCGAGCAGGTGCAGCGGCTCGGCGATGAAGCGTGACGCCTGGTGATCGGCAAGCGTAATCGGCCGCTCGTAGAAGAACGCGTTGGGATTGGTCGCCGCGAAATCGCGCCCGGCGACCGTGACGCGGCCAAAATCCTCGCTCGTGGCGCCGAACTCGTGCATGTAGCGGCGCGCGATCATGCCGACATGCGCGGCGTTGGTGTTGAGCCCTGCCGGCAGGTACCAGCCGTAATGTGTCGGCAGGAAGGTCGGAGATTTGGGCGGGTTGGCTGCCGCGCCGAAGCGGTACCACGACCGCTCGTTCATGCCGCGATAGCACACCACGACGTTCGCCGCACCTGTGGCGATCGCCATCGCCGCCTGCATCACCGGCGCGCATGCTCCGCCACCGCCATAATCGATCCGCGAGAAAAAAGTCAGATCGCGCCCGCCGATGAAGCGATGGACGTCGGCCTCGGGGTTGTTGTCCATCGTGAAGGTGCACATGCCATCGACTTCGGCGGGCTCGATGCCTGCGTCGGCCAGCGCGGCGAGGCAGGCTTCGACTGCCAGCCGCATTTCGGTGCGCCCCGAATCCTTGGAGAACTCGGTCGCGCCGATCCCGGCGATCGCCGTCTCGCGGCTCGGGAACCTGCCGGTCATGCTCATGCCAGCTGCACCACGACTTCGCCCTCGACATGGGTGCCGCGCGAATTCGTACCGGTGACCGCGATTTGAACCAGTCCGGCTGCGTCTGGCGGTGCCACGACGGTGCCGTGCAGTACGAGCGTGTCGCCGACATAGCTGGGCACACCGAGGCGGAACTTGACACTTCTCAGGAAGGCCTCCGGACCCGCCCATTGCATCACCAGCCGCTCCAGATAACCCGCCGTAGCGTGGGTGTTAAGGAGAATGTCGGCGTTGCCGTGGCTCACGGCGCGCTCGGCATCATGATGGACCGGCTGGAAATCGCGCGTTGCCAGCGCTGCCGCGACGATGCCGGTCGCGGTCAGCGCAATTTCGATCGCGGGAAGTTCGTCGCCCGCCCGGATGTCCGCGCGCGCCGTCATCCTCCGACGCATTCTTCGAAGCCGACGCGTTCGGGGAGCATCCCGCCGAGGCTCTCCAGCTGCGCCTGCGCGCCGCCATTCGCCAAGTCGAGCGCGGTCGCCCACAGGAAGAAGCGGTGGACCGGATAGGTGAGATCGGCACCCGTGCCGCCGTGATAATGCTGCGCGGTATGGCCGATGATGTGGCCGGCCTCGCTCGCCTGATAGCTCGCCACGCAAGCCGCCGCGCGCGCGGGCAGCCCATGGTCGAGCCGCCAGCCCAGCTGCCACTGCGCAGTGCGGAGCAGTTCGAGATGGATCGACGCATCGGCCATGCGCATCGCGACCGCCTGAAAGCTGCCAATCTGACGACCGAACTGCTCGCGCTCGCCGACATAGGCCGCGGCTCGTGATAGGGCTTGCGCGACAACGCCAAGCTGCAGCGCCGAGATTGACTGCGCGCTGCGCACCGCGAGCCAGTCGGCGGCATCGTTGATCTTGAGGCACGCATCGCCGCTCAGTTCGAGGCCGTCGAACTTTATGTCCGCCGCTGTCTCATGGTTCGTCATCGTGCCCCAGGTCTTGCTGAGCGCCGGATCGTCGCATGCCACCGCGAACAGCGCGCTGCCGCCATCTGGGACAGTGGCAAGGACCAGCAGCAGGCTGGTGCGGTGGTCAATGATCGCAGCCTCGGCGGTGCCGCTCAACACCCAGCCGTTGCGCTGCGGCGTTGCGGTGACAGATGGTGTGATACCCCCCCCGCCGCCCCACAGCGACGCGATGCGGCTGCCGTCGATCAGGCCGGCTAGCTGCTGGCGCTTAAGAGTTTCCGTGCCGAAGCTGGCGATAGCGAGCGCCGCCAGCGAATGCCGCCATAAGGGCACCGCGCCGAGCCGCGTGCCTTGCGCCTCAAGGATCAGCCCGAACTCCATCATGCCCAGGCCCGCACCGCCGTCGGCCTCGGGGACGATGGCGCCGAGCAGGCCGGTTTCGGCAAGGCTGCGCCACAGGTCGGCATCGAAAACGTCGCCCGATTCATAAATGCGCCGGATGCGGTCGTCGTCGCCGTGGTCGCGGAAAATCCGCTCGGCGAGGTCGGCGACCGCCTGCTGCTGCTCGTTGAGTCCGAAATCCATCGCTCAGCCCTCCGCGACGCGGTGGAAGACCGGCAGGCGGTCGGCCCCGTCGGGTTCGCACAAAATCGCCTGCATGCGGTCGCCGATCTTGAGCGCGTTACGGTCTTCCGGAGCCAGCGGCGCGATCATGCGGACACCTTCGTCGAGCGCGACCAAGCCGACCGGGTGCGGATAGTCGAAGGCGGGATATTGGGGCGTGTGGACCAGCACGAACGAATAAAGTTCGCCCGCGCCGCTCGCCGTCACCGTGTCCCAATCGAACGAATGACAAGCTTCGCACGTCGGACCGGGCGGGTGGCGCAGCAGTCCGCACTGTGTGCAGCGCTGGATCAGCAGCCGCTTTTCGCGCAGTCCTTCCCAGAAGAAGCTGGTGTCCTGGCTCATCGACGGCTGCGGCGGCGCGGGCCGTGCCGCAACCGACTTGAAGCGCAGGATGCGCAGCTGCATGCGCCCGACCGGCTCACCGTCGGCGTCGTTAAATGTCTGCAGGAAGGTGACGAAATAGCCGGGGCCGAACTTGGTGGTCTTGCGGTCGCTGACCGTTGCCAACTCATAGGTCGAAGAAATGCGCTCGCCGATCTTCAACGGCCGCGCATACTCCTGTTCGCAATTGGTGCCGAGGATGCCGTGGAAGCCTTCGCGTTCGAGTATTTTCATGATGGCGCGGTGGTCGCGGTCATCGGAACCGGCGGGCACGTGACCATCGACGCCCGGCATCAGCCAGACGGGCAGCATGGTCGCAGGCACCTGCGCGGCGTTCGGTGCAAAGCCCAGGGCTTCGCGCCACTGGCGCACCATCGGGTCGTTGACCGGATCCCACGCATAAATCGGGCCGAACTTCTGGCCCACATGGACCCTCAGTTCTTCCAGCAAGGGATCGGCAGTCACGGCCGACCCGCTTGGCCCGAATCGGCGAAAAAGAAACTCTCCGGTCTAGTCATATACGCGGTGGTATAACGGCGATTGCGGCCATGCAAGCTCGCGGAACGTCGCCGATCGGCATAGTCCGATTGCCGTTGTACCCGGCGGTGTAATACGTTACCCAAGATGATAAGGCCCAGCGCGGGCGGCGCGGATAATGACAGGATAGTTGCGATTGGCCGGCCCGCTTGAAGGTGTCAGAGTTCTCGAGTTGGCGACCATGGTGCTCGGCCCGCTCGCTGCCCAGTATCTCGGCGATATGGGCGCCGAGGTCATCAAGATCGAGCCGCCCGAAGGCGACCTGACACGCCAGATCGGCCCGCGGCACTCCGAAGGCATGGGGTCTTTCTTCCTCGGCAGCAACCGCAACAAGCAGAGCATCGTCCTCGATCTCAAGACACCGCGCGGCCTCGACGCGCTCCACGCGCTGGTGCGGACCAGCGACGTGTTCCTTCATTCGGTGCGGACACCTGCGGCGGCTCGGCTCGGCATTTCCTACGCAGCACTCAACGCGCTCAACCCGCGCCTCGTCTATTGCCACGTCAAGGGCTATTCGGACGACGGCATCCTCGCGGGGCGACCTGCTTACGACGATGTCGGGCAGGCTGAATCGGGCCTCGCCATGATGCTGTCCGCGGTCGCGGGGCAGCCGCGCTACGTCCCCTCGATCTTGGCCGACAAGATCACCGCCGTCCATGCCGCCTTTGCGGTCGCCGCCGCGCTGGTGCAGCGTGCCAGCACGGGCGCGGGCCAGGCGGTCCACGTGCCGATGTTCGAGACGATGACCGCGTTCAACGTGGTTGAGCATCTGTGGGGCGAAACCTTCATCCCGCCGCTCGCCCCGGCGGGCTATGTACCGATCAGCACCGGCGCGCGGCGCCCGTTCCTGACGCGCGACGGCAGATATCTTTGCGTGCTGCCCTACAACGAAGGCCATTGGCGGCGCTTCTGCGCGGCAGTCGGCGATCCCGAGCTGACCAGCGACCCGCGCTATTCGACTTTCGCCGCGCGCCAGTCCGATCAGTCCGGCTTCTGGGCCGAGGTCGGGCGCCGGATCCTCGCGCGCGACCACGACGACTGGGTCGCGCTGCTCGGCGATGACGACGTCCCGTTCGCGACCGTCAACTCGATCACCGATCTGCTCGACAACGCGCATCTGGGCAGCATCGATTTCTGGCAAACCGTTGAGCATCCAACCGAAGGCACGCTGCGCATTCCGGGCAACCCGATCTCGATGAGCGGCGCGATGCCGGTGTCACCGGTGGCGCCGCCGCGTCTCGGCGAGCACACCGCAGCCGTGATGCGCAGCCTTGGGCTGCCCGACGATGAAATCGTTCGCTACGCGAGCGAGGGTGCCTTTGGCGCGGCTGGCATCGACACCGACCTCTGAGGCACCGTCCGACCCAGCCGCCGTTCTGGAGTGGCCTGACTCCCAACCTTTCATCCGCTTGCGATTAAAGTCGGATCGTCGTTGCCGCCCCGATCCGCGGGCAATTTTAGTTTAACGGCGAACGCTGGAAGCGAAGGGCCGGATCTGCCGCATCCATCGCAAGAAGCCGGCGCGCGTTGGTTCCTCCGCACTATCGGATTCAAACGCGCTGAGAGGCCGTCGTTCTGTGCGGTGATGGAATGATCGACCGTTGTATGCCATATCCTCAATCAGATTGACGACCGCCCGACAACGATCAAGTGACCAGCCTCGAGAGGGATTATCTATGGCTTTACGAGAAGCGCGTGCTTTCTGCCGCATTTGCCTCGGTCATTGTGGCATGAAGCTGACCGTTGACGACGAAACGAACAGGATTGTCGACATCTGCGGCGACAAGGACCATCCGCTTACTCGCGGCTATGCTTGCTTCAAGGGCCTTCAGGCGAAGGAATCTCATCATGATGAGGCGAGGCTTCTCCACCCCTTGAAGCGAAACGCCGAGGGGGGCTTTGACCGCATCCCGCTGGAGCAGGCTCTTGACGAGATCGCTGCGAGAATGGCGGCTATCGGCAAGAAATATGGCGCGGATGCCATCGGCACCTATTTCGGCAACGGCGCCAGTTTCAACTCGACGTCTTTCTCGTTTCAGGGCAGTTTCATGGATGCGATCGGCTCTGTATCACGATACTCTGCTTACACTATCGATCAATCCTGCAAAACCTTGTCCTTCGAACGGATGGGCGGGTGGGCCGGTGGCAACGTGCAAATCGAGCAAAGCGATGTGATCATGCTGATCGGTACGAATCCGGTCCTGTCGCACCAACTGCTCGGCTTTCTTGCCTCGGATCCTTCCAGAAAGCTCAAAGAGCACCGCGCCCGCGGCCTGAAGGTTATCACCGTTGATCCCCGCCGGACCGAAACATCCTATTATTCCGACCTTGCGGTTCAGCCCTATCCTGGCTTTGATTCGGCAATCCTTGCTTCCCTCATCCGCCTGATCATTGCCGAAGGCTGGCACGACTCCGAGTTCTGCGAACGCTATGTTGGCGCCTCGTCAATGGCCAGGCTGCGTGAGTCGATCGAGCCCTTCAAGGACTGCGAGGTAGAGGCACTTTCCGGGTTGCAACCGGGCGACATTCGGCGGGTCGCAGAGATGTTCGCGCGGGATGCGACCCAAGGCCGCGCCTACACTGGAACCGGTCCCAGCATGGCACCTCATTCAAACATGACGCAGCATCTGGCCGACTGCTTGAATGTCGTGTGCGGTCGCTTCACCCGGCCTGGCGATACGGTTATCAGCGTCGACATGCTGACGCCTTCCGGGCCGTTCTACGCAGAGGTCATTCCGCCGCCGCGCACCTCCTGGAAAGCACCGCCCAGCCGAATTCGCGGCGTCGGTATCCTGGCGGGCGAAAAGACCACCGGCACGCTGCCAGATGAAATCCTCACCCCGGGACCCGGGCAGATAAAATGTCTGATCTCGTGTGGCGGCAACATCACCAGCCTGATGCCGGACCAGCAAAAAGCGGTTAAGGCCTATCAGTCGCTCGAACTGACAGTCGTGGTCGATCCGTACATGAGCAACTCCGCGCGCCTGTCCGACTATGTCATTCCGCCGCGCGCGATGTATGAGCGGGCCGATCTGCCAGTGAGCGCCTACGGGTTTGCCTTTTTTCCGGCTCCCTGGGTACAATATTCGCCGCAAATTCTGGATGTTCCAAAGGATTCCGAACTAACTGAGGAGTGGTACTTCTTCTGGGCCTTGGCCAAGCGGCTGGGCAAATCGATCCAATACGAGGGCGTACAATTCGATATGGATACGGCGCCGACGTTGGACGAATTGCTGGAATCACGCGCCAAACATCCGCTAGCGCCGCTGGACGAGATCAAAAAACACCCGTCTGGCAAGATTTTCTACGAAGCGCAGGATATAGTCTTGTCGCCCCGGCCGGGCACCACCGCGCAATTCGATGTAATTCCCGATGATGTCGCTGAGGAGCTCTCGGAAATCGCTCGCGAGGTGCGGCGAACGGCGCAAGGCCATTTGAGTAACGGCAAAAATTTCACCCACGTGCTTTCGTCGCGACGAATGCGGAACGTCTACAACACGATAGGCATGTTCCTCCCCTCGACGCGCAAGCGCAACGCCTACAACCCCGCGTACCTGAACCCCGACGACCTTGCGCAACTCGGGCTGAAGGACGGGGATCGCATTCAGATATCGTCCGATCACGGGAAAGTTGTGGCGATCGTGGAGGCCGATCCGAGTTTGCGCCCTGGCGTCGTGTCGATGGCGCACGGCTGGGGCAAGTTGCCCGCGGAAGATGCCGACGTCGCGCTGCATGGAACCTCTGTGAACATGTTGATCAGCACGGAAACGAACGTAGAGCCGATCAATGCCATGCCGCGCATGTCCGGAGTTCCGGTGAATATCGCGCCAACCAACTTGTGGCACGCAGCATGAAAATTACGAAGGGGGCCCGAAGGTCACTCAATTCCGATACAATTTCGCGCAGCACAAGGCGCAGATGGGCTGTTCGTCCGCTGCGCGTCGCCGAAGTTCTTGAATGACAGCAGCCCGCTCTCACGCACTTGGATTGCGAGGCTTTCTGCCACGTGTGCTGAGTGAGATCGAACCAATCAGGGAGAAAAATTCTGCGAATTTGGCAGCGGCACGATATTTACCGGGATCGCTGACATACGCGGCATTGCGTTGATGGGGTCGGTGTCGCGGTCTGTGCTGATAAGCCGGTTGGTTGACGACCCGTGGGTCGCCACATCGACCTCTTCCGAGGGCAGGCCGCCCCACGCATGCGCCATTGAAACGACGCCTGGCCGGACCGCAGGGTCGCCCTGGACAATCGCCATGATCCGCGAATGATCGGAATGGATGGCAATCCGGTCACCATCGACAAGTCCCCGCGCAGTTAAATCAGCGGGGTTCAAATAGGCCGGATTATACGGATCGCGCTTGCGTGTGGTGGGCAAGAACATGCCGATTGTATTGTAGAAATTGCGCATCCGCCGCGTCGAGAGCAAATGGGTGAAGGCCTCGCCATTGCTGTGGTGGCCGTCTGCTCGTGCGGGTTCCGCCGCGAGTTCGCTGAGTTCGTCCGCAACATCGGCCGGCATGACGTCGAACGTTGCGGTTGCCTCGGGACGCGGTGGCAGCACAAAGCTCTGCGCCTCAAGATACAGCCGCCCGGACGGGTGCTTCTTGATTTCATCGAGCGGCGCCATCGGATGCTGGGCCCGCAGCGCCAGCAGATCGTCGGTGGTTGGCGGGTTTTCCATGTCCATCGGGCTTCCGGAAAACGTGAGCGATTTGCCTAGGCGCTTGGCGAGCGCCCAGAAAAAATACCATTCTTCAACCACATCGGAACCCACCGGCGGCTTGAGCAGGGCCGGGGCATAGCCCACCCAGGGCTCGGGGAAGAACTGAAAGCCGTAAGCGCTCACGGGCAGGTCGGCGCGTTCATATTGCATCGTTGGCGGGATGACATAATCGGCCAGCCGCGCCGAATTGCTCATATAAGGATCGATCGAGACCTTGAGGTCCAGCGCATTGAAGGCCCGCTCCATCTTTTCCTGGTCGGGCATCAAATTGGCGAGATTGCCGCCGCAGGAAATCAGGCAGCGCACCTGCTCCGGGCCCGGCGTCAGAATTTCATCGGCAAGCGTCCCGGTTGTCTTCTCGCCCGCCAGACTGCCCACGCCCCGAATGCGGCTGGGCGGCGCCTGCCACGACGCGCGCGACGGCGGGATGACTTCGGCGCGAAATTTGGCAGGCGGCGTCATCATATCGACGCTGATCACCTTGTCACCCGCGCGCGTGAACCGGCCGCAGACGACATTCAGGCAATCGACCATATGTTGCATCAGGTTCGAATGCGGCGCCATGCTCGGCCCGGTCCCGGTGTAGGCAGCGCCTTGTTTGCAATCGCGCGCGAAAATCTCGCCGACGCGGCGCAGGTCTCCGGAGTTCAACCCCGCACGCCCCTCGACCATGGCCTCGGTGAAGGGGTCAACGGCGGCGCGCAGTGCCGCCATCGCCTCGTCGCCGACATAGCGCGCGCAGAATGCCTTGTCCTGCCATCCTTCGGCGAGGATGAGGCGGATCAGCCCGGCCATGATCGCTGAATCCTGCCCGGGATAGGGCTGAATCGAAAGATCGGCATGGTGTGATGTTTCGGTGCGGCGCGGATCGATCGTGATCAGTTTCAGCCCCTGCGCCTTGGCCGCTTTCAGGCGCCGGGTCGGGTCAGATGCCAAAAAGCCGAGCAAACCGTGCGAAAGAAGCGGATTTGTGCCGATCAGAAGAATGACTTCAGATTGTTCAAGCTGGAGGTTGCCGCCGGCCCAGATACCAATGCGTTCGGCCGACAGGGTCTTGGCGGATTGATCGATGGTGTATGAGGTGAAGCGCGACCGCGAGCCTATGGCTTCGAGGAAATGGGCCTGCATGGTGACGGCGGTCGAGTTGAAGATCGAGCCGTTGCCAAAATAGACGCCGATGGCATCGGGTCCATGCGCCTCGATGATTGCCGCGATCCGGGAGGCGATTTCGTCAAGCGCCTGTTCGGACGGGATCGGATCAAAGCCGCCCGAAGCGTTGCGCTTGAGAGGCTGCAAGACGCGCGCATCGCCGTGATGCGCTTCTTCCGCCTGCAATCCCTTGAAGCAGGCATAGCCCCGGGTCAGCGGGTGATCCTTGTCGCCGCGGATGTCGACGATCCGGTCATCCTCATCGATGGTCAGTTGCATGCCGCAATGCCCCAGGCAGATGCGGCAAAAGGCTTTCTCCACGCGAACGGTCATTGGTCACTCCCTTGCTTCATATCGCAAAAATGCACCTGAACTTCAATTTCTCCAACCAAAAACCGCCTGTTCAAGCAGAGAATCCAGCTGGTTTGTTGCTCCGGCATCCTCGATTGTCCGCAGTGCATCCAGGCCGCGAAAGCCGAGCGGCGTCGGTCGGCCATGCTCGACCATGACATAGCGCTCGTCCGTTCGGTAAGCGGCAATCTCGCCGCCTGACGCAGCGACGACCGCGCGGATGGCGCAGATCGCCTCTTCGTCACGCGCCCATTCAGTTTCGAGAACGGCGACAAACCGGCGCCCGGTCCCGCCATCATCGACATCGGTGTCGTTCCAGCCGCCCGGATCACCGCCCGTCAGATCGTGTAGCCGGATTGCCGCAGCGCCTGCCTCGCGAAGGGAAGCTGCCGCAACGTCGTAGGACTGTCCTTCCGAGATTGTCAGAAAGAAGGTCGTTCCACTTTCGCCGCCCGGTTCGATCAGGGCGCGGCACGCGCCTTCCCCCAGATTATAAAGCAGCGACCGGCGAAACACATTTTGCTCATCGCGGTGGATATGCGGGATGATGTCGCTCTCGATCAGGCCCTGCCGGTTCGCCTCACTGGTGTAGGTGACGATGGCAATGCCTTCAAACGGCTCGGGGCTGGTCGAACCGGCATCGAGCAGCGGCAACACATGGTTTTGTGTATAGCTGTCGAAGCCTGGAATGCGCGCCGCCATGACTCCATGAATATCGCGCCAGTAGCGACTGAACAGGTCGCGTGAGATGCTGGTTTTGCGCTCGATCAGAGCAATGGTGCTTACGCCTGCCATAGCGCGCCCTCCACTGGCAGGATGGTGCCCGACACATAGGCACCGGCGCGCGATGCGAGATAGAGAACCGCGCCGCCAATATCCTCTTCCGTGCCCAAGCGGCCCGCTGGAATACCGGCAATCATGCCTTCCTTGAGCCCGGGGACCGCAGCGAAGAAACTGTCAGTCATATCGCTGGGAAAAAACCCGGGGGCGATGGCGTTTACATTTATGCCCCTGGCCGTCAGGTCCGATGCGAGCATTCGGGTGAGCTGGTGAATGGCCGCCTTGGTCGCGCCATAGGCATATGCCCCATTGCTGCTCTTGCCCCAAAGCGTTGCGATGGACCCGATGTTGATGATCCGGGCAGGATCGCCGGGGCGCGAAGCTGAAGCCAGATTGGGCAGCAGTGCCTGCGCCAGGAAGAATGGCGCGCGCAGATTGAGCCCCATTTCAGCCTCCCACCGTGCGGGATCGGCATCTTCGATCGGGCCGGCACTAAACGCCCCGGCATTGTTGACGAGAATGTGGAGCCCCGGCGCCAGCGCAGCGACTTCCCTGGCTGCGGCCTGCACTCCGTCCATCGTCACCAAATCATGCGCAAGGAAGCGCGCCGGGCCATCGAGAGTCGCCGCAAAGGCATCGCCAGCAGCTTTGTCCCGGCCGACCATGATGACATGGGCGCCGGCGCGGGCGAGCGTCCGGCTGATCATCGCGCCAACGCCCTTTGCCCCGCCCGTGACCAGCGCGGTCTTGCCTGTGACCGAGAACAGCTCGTCCAGTACGGCGCTCATGCTGCCGCCGGCTTTGCGATATTAAGCGTCTGGAGGGCGGTATAGGCATAGAGCCCTTCACGCCCGCCTTCGACGCCGAGGCCCGATTGCTTGTGCGCGGGGAACGGCACCGCAGGGTCGAGCACGCAATGCTGATTGACCCAGACGGTGCCGCTTTCGATCCGCGATGCGACCTTTGCCGCCGCCTCGGTGTCGCTCGACCAGACCGACGCACCCAGGCCATAGGGAGATGCATTGGCGCGGGCGATCACATCGTCGATATCGCTGTAGCGGATGATCGGCAGGATCGGGCCAAACGGCTCCTCATCCACGGTCATCGTGCCATCGCTGATGTCGCGCACCACCGTCAGGGGCACGAAATAGCCGGGGCCTTCGCGCGCATCTCCGCCCGCGATTATCGAGCCATTAGCGCGGGCATCGGCAAGGAAGGTCAGGACCTTGTCATATTGCGCCCGGTTCTGGACCGGTCCGAACTGCAGGCCGGGATCACCCTCATCGCCCAGCGTCGATGCGTTGGCGATGGCGGCGATCTCGTCACAAACGGCGTCATACAGGCTGTCATGCACATAGAGCCGTTTGATGACCGCGCAGATCTGACCCGAATTGAAGAAGGCAAGGCCGAACAGCGCCGGCGCAATCGCTTTGGGATCGGCATCGGGCAGGACGATCGCGGCATCATTGCCGCCCAGCTCCAGCGTCAGCCGTTTGAGCGAAGGTGCGACTGCCGCCATTATCGTTCGGCCCGTCTGCGTCGATCCGGTGAACGCCACCTTGGCGACATCGGGATGGCTGACAAGATGCGCACCGGCTGCATTGTCGCCCGACACCACATTGACCACGCCAGCAGGCACGATCCCGGCAATCAGTTCCGCCAATCGCAACGTCGTCAGCGGCGTCGTCGGCGCCGGTTTGACGACGACGGTGTTACCGGCAATCAGGGCCGGACCGATTTTGTTGGCGGCGAGATAGAGCGGCGCGTTCCAGGGCACGATCGCGGCAACAACCCCGAG
>JANLQW010000034.1:0-28793 GCA_031368085.1 Novosphingobium sp.
CCAAGCCCAGCGTCGCAGTGCCCTTCGCCTCGGCCCAATGGGGCTCGCTCGCCAGTTTCGGGGCCAAGCGCTCTCCCGGGACCAAGCGCTATTACGGCACTTACGGCACCAGTTTCGTCGCTGCGGTTGAGTTTGGCCCGAGGGTTCGCGCCCGTGCGGTTACGGCCGGCGGAGAAAGCGGCGATCCTGCGTCACCGCACTTCGGCGATCAGGTCGGCAAATACGCCGCCGGCAACCTCAGGCCGGTGTACTTCTGGCCGGAAGATCAGAAAGGGCACATCGTTTCAAGCAAGGTGGTAAAGGGACGGTAACTCCACCGTCCCTCGCTCCTCACCACGAACGGGTTTTGGATCGCTCACTCACCCCTTCAACTTCTCCGCAAAGCCCTTTTGCAATTTCGCCAGTTTGGGCGGGATCACGGCAAGACAGTAGGGATTGCGCTGGCCTTCGCCTTGCCAGTACTCTTGATGATAGTCCTCGGCCGGGTACCAGGTGGCTGGGCCCTCGATCGAAGTCACCGCCTTTTGCCCGGGATGCGCGTCGTTCCAGCGCGCAATCGCGGCTTCACCCTCGGCACGTTGCTCGTCATCGAGCGGGAACAGCGCAGTGCGGTACTGGGTGCCGACATCGCCGCCCTGGCGGTTAAGCTGGGTCGGATCGTGCGTCGCGAAATGGATGTCGAGCAAGTCGGCAAGGCTGACCACCGCCGGATCGAACGTCAGCTTGATCGCCTCGGCATGGCCAGTCCCGCCGCCGCAGACCTGCTTGTAAGTCGGGTTCGGATTTGCCCCGCCGATATAGCCGCTTTCCACGGCGCTGACCCCGTCGATGCTGGTAAACACCGCCTCGACGCACCAGAAACAGCCGCCGGCGATAATGGCTTCGGCCATGCAAATTCTCCTAATCCGATTGGTTCCGACCCAAGATGGGTCGCGCCCCGTCATTCGGCAATGGTGGACTCGGCGTTACAAGCGAAATATGCGCACACGGCATGACCATGCTGACCCTCGCCGCCCTGCAATTGCCGCTTGGCTCGCCCGATGAGGCCGAGAATATCGCGGCGGTCGCTGCGCTGGTCGAGCAGGCTGCGGGGCAGGGCGCAAAGGTGGTGCTGCCGCCCGAGCTGTTTTCTGGGCCATACTTTTGCAAGGACGAGGACGAGGCGCGGTTTGCGCTGGCGCGCCCGACGGCGGAGCATCCCTCGGTATTGGCGATGCAGGCACTCGCCGCGAAGCTGAAGATCGCGATTCCGACCAGCTTCTTCGAGCGCGACGGGCATCATTATTACAACACGCTGGCGATGATCGCCGAGACCGGCGAAGTGCTCGGCACTTACCGCAAAAGCCATATCCCCGATGGGCCGGGCTATGAGGAAAAATTCTATTTCCGCCCAGGCAACGATGGCTTCAAGGTCTGGGATGTCTGCGGCGCGCGCATCGGCGTCGGCATCTGCTGGGACCAGTGGTATCCGGAAAGCGCGCGGGTGATGGCGCTGCTCGGCGCCGAGCTGCTGTTCTACCCGACCGCGATCGGCGCCGAACCCTACGACGCCGATCTCGACACCAGCCGGATGTGGCGCCGGGCGATGCAGGGCCATGCGGTGTCGAACTGCATGCCGGTGATCGCCGCCAACCGCATTGGCTGCGAAGATGGGCAACGGTTTTACGGCCACAGCTTCATCGCCGACGAGTGGGGCGATCTGGTCGCAGAATTCGGCGCGGCGGAATCCGGCGTGCTGGTTGCCGAAATCGACCTCGCCCGCGCCGCCCGCCACCGCGCCGGCATGGGCTTCTTCCGTGATCGCCGGCCGGAGCTGTACGGCCGCATTGCTCAGGACGTTTGAGACGGCGTGACGCAGCGCTATCTGATCGCGCTGGGGTCCAACCGGCCCCACCCGCGCCATGGGCCCCCCGCCCGGGTGCTGCGCGCCGCGCTGGCCGCGCTGGACCGCGAGGGGCTTCTTGTCGAAGCGGCCTCAGCCATCATCGCCAGCGCCCCGCTTGGCCACTCGCAGCGGCGCTATGCCAATGCGGCGGCAATCGTGCTCAGCAGGTGCCAGCCGGACGAACTGCTCGCGCATCTCAAAGGGGTAGAGCGATCCTTCGGCCGCAAGCGCGGCGGCCGCCGCTGGGGCAGCCGGGTGCTCGATCTCGATATCGTGCTGTGGGAGGCAGGCAGCTGGTCCTCGCCCGGCCTCACCGTCCCCCATACCTCCTTCCGCCACCGCGCCTTCGTCCTCACCCCCGCCGCCGCCATCGCCCCGCGCTGGCGCGACCCCGTCACCCGCCTCACGCTCAAGCAACTCCAGTCCCGCTTGACCCGCCCCCGCCCGCTCCCTAGGTGCACCCCCAGGTGAGGGCCCATAGCTCAGTCGGTAGAGCAACTGACTTTTAATCAGTAGGTCGCTGGTTCGAACCCAGCTGGGCTCACCATATTTGTTGTATGAACACTGACACCGCCAGACGCGCGCGAAGCGATTTGACGGCAACTTCCGGGACCGACCAGCATGCCGCAGAGAAGGGCGCAGAGAGTTTGAGCCCCGATATCGTAGCGTATTTCAGCACGTCATGAGATTTGGTTCAATCCCGACAAGCGAGGTTCAGGCATTATGAAACCCTTGGCCGGCTTGCGCGTGCTCGACCTGACGAAAGTTCTCGCGGGTCCGATGTGTACCCAGGCGCTTGCCTCGTTCGGCGCCGGGATCATCAAGGTCGAGCCGGTCGACGGCGGCGATGAATCTCGTTTCTGGGCGCCGGTTGCGCACGGCGTTGGTGCAGCGTTCGTCAGTGTTAATTCTGGCAAACGCAGCATCGCGCTCAATCTGAAGCAGGTTGAAGGGCAGTTGATTGTGGCGAGGCTCGCCGCCGGGGCTGACATCATTATCGAAAGTTTTGCGCCAGGTGTTGCCGCCAAGCTCGGGGTGGATCATGATACTCTGGTTGGGGACAGGCAAGATGTCATCTGCTGCTCGATATCCGGATGGGGGCAGCGCGGCCCGAAAAGCCCCGCACCAGGCTATGACGCGATCCTTCAAGCCTATTCCGGGCTGATGGCGATGAACGGAGAAGCCGCGCGCAATCCCGTTCGACTGCCGGCCTCACCGGTAGATCAGGTCACCGGGCTTTATGCCACGCAGGCGATCTTGGCCGCCGTCATCGAACGGTCGAGCACGGGCAAGGGGTGCCGCATCGAAGTTTCGCTCCTCGAGTCGGCGATCAAGCTGCTTGCGCCCAATCTCCAGGCCTATTGGTTGTCCGGTGCCGTTCCACAGCGTTCCGGTTCCGGTCACCCGTCGATCGCGCCCTATGAATTGTTCGAGACGATGGATCGTCCGGTACTGGTGGCAGTCGCCAATGAGAAATTCTGGCGGGTGTTCTGCGATGTGGCGGACCTGAACCACCTGCGCAACGACGCGCGTTTCGCTACCAATCCCGACCGCGTGCGGCACCGCGACGCATTGATCGCTCTCGTGGCTGACGCCATGCGCAGTCGGACCGCGTCCGACTGGATGGAGCGACTGGAGAGTGCGGGCATTCCTGCGGCGCCCCTCAATAGCATCGCCGACATCGCCAATGATCCCCAGGCCATCGCCCTCGATATGTTCCGAAGTTTCGAACACCCGGATCTCGGCGTCACGAAGACTGTGCGGGAGCCGGTCCTGTTCGATGGAGAGCGCGCCGATCCATCGCAGCCCCCGCCGACGTTGGGCCAACATACCCGTGAGATTCTCGAACGCGATCTGGCTTATTCGCGAGAGACCGTCGACGACCTTGCTGCCCGCGGCATTATCGCTGTTGTTCCTGAACAAGAAACGAAAGTCCCGGCGTGAACCGATATGATAAATATGAGCGGATACGTATCACGCTCGTTGGCCGCGTGCTCTCGCTGGTCCTCGACCGGCCCGACAAGCTCAACGCGGTGGATGCGCGCATGCATGCCGAACTGTCGACGATTTTCGACGACGTGAACCTTGATCCGGACGTGGATATCGTCGTGCTTGGCGGCGCCGGTCGCAGCTTCAGCGCCGGTGGGGATGCCGACTGGATGATCGAACTGATGGACGTCGAAGGGGAGTGGAAGCGAAAGGCGGTCGAAAGCCGACGCATCTGGCTAAGCTTGATGGACCTGGAAAAGCCGATCATTTGCAAAGTACAGGGGTCGGTTCGCGGTATGTGCGCAACGATCATGTCGCTGTGCGACGTCGTGATTGCGGCCGAGGATACGAATATCGCCGACACTCACATCGATATTGGCCTTGCCGGCGCGGATGGGTGTAACGCCATCTGGCCCTTTCTTCTGGGATTTTCCAAGGCGAAGCATCTCCTGTTCAATGCCACTGTGCTGTCGGCGCATGATGCCGAAAAGCTCGGCCTGGTGACCAAAGTGGTTGCGAACGCCGCGCTGGACGAAGAGGTGGCAGACTATGTCGCGCGGCTGCAGACCAAGCCGATCCGGGCGCTCCAGCAGACGAAGATGGCGGTCAATTTCCAAATGAAGCAGCTCGTTTGGCCCGCGTTGGAAAACGGCCTCAACCTCCTTGAAATGTCGAACTTTTCCGAGGAGCACCGCGCGCGGGTCAAAGCGTTCTCCTCGCGTTCCAAGTAACGTAGACCGACGATCCCCAATGCAGCGCTGCTCAAAAGCGCTCCCTTCATTCTCCACCTGCTATTATGAGATGCTCGTGGAACTACAACTTTGTTGCAGGAGCTTTAGCGCGTATCGGCCGTTGTGCTGGTGACATAGCTTTCGGCTCGTCCGGCTCGAATGCAAAGGCGCCTGAGTGGAACGTGACCCAGAGAACACCGCCGGCTACCACGACGTTCTAACCGGCGCGCGCGAGTCGCCGCAAAGCGCTGGCGCTGCGCAAGTTGCGCCCGTGGCGGTACCCGAGCTGAAGAGTCTGCTGTCGATAGCTGTTGCTACGCTGGTCGTCGCAGCGCTCTATTTTGCGCAAGATGTGTTGATCCCGATCACGCTTGCAGTGATGTTATCATTCGTATTAACCCCGGTCGTCGGTGCACTTCAGCGCTTCGGAATTTCTCGAGTACCGGCCGTCATACTTGCCATGCTCGCAGCTTTGGGCTCACTGGGAGCAGTTGGCACGCTTATTGGCAACCAGGCTGCAGCTTTGGCTGACAACGCACCTCAATACACCCGCACGATCGAGAGCAAAGTTCAAGGCGTGCAGGCGCTCGCTATTGCGCGGCTGGCTTCGATCACCCGAAACCTGGGTTCTCACCGCCCCCCGGCACCGGCGCCTCAGGTGCGCGGGCAGGCTGGCGTAAGCTCTGAGCCAGCACCAATTCCGGTTCGTGTCGTGGGCGAGCAGTTGTCCCCGTTTGCGATTGCACGCACAGTTCTGGCGCCGATCATCGGTCCGCTCGAGACAACAGTGATCGTGCTGGTCGTGGCGATCTTCATTCTGATGCAGCGCGAGGATCTTCGCGACCGCTTCATCCGGCTGTTCGGCTCCCATGACCTGCACCGCACCACTCGCGCCATGGATGATGCGGGGGAGCGGCTAAGCCGGTATTTCCTCTCCCAGCTTGCCGTGAACGCATGCTTTGGCGTCGTTATATCCCTCGGGCTCTGGTTGATCGGTGTACCCTCGCCAGCAATGTGGGGGGTCATGGCAGGTATTTTCCGCTTCGTACCCTACGTCGGTCCCATCCTTGCGGCAGTAGCCCCAGCCGCGCTCGCCGCCGCGGTAGATCCGGGCTGGACCATGACGATAGAGGTCGTCGCACTCTTTATCGTCGTCGAGCCCCTCACCGGCTATGTCGTCGAGCCGGTGCTTTACGGCCATTCAACCGGGCTCTCGCCCGTGTCGGTGATTATCTCCGCAATCTTCTGGACTTGGCTGTGGGGGCCCATCGGGCTCATTATGTCGACGCCCCTGACGCTTATCCTGGTGGTCATGGGCCGCCACGTTAAGAGCCTCGAGTTTTTTGACGTTCTGCTCGGTAACAGGCCCGCGCTGACGCCTGTTGAAAGCTTTTACCAGCGGGTTCTTGCCAACAACCCTGACGAGGCCCTGGCAGAGGCCGAATCGTTGCTCGCCGACAAGTCGCTGCTGGCCTACTACGACGAAGTTATTCTGCCAGCACTCAAGCTTGCAGTGGATGACCAGGCGCGCGGCACGATCGATCGCGACCGCGAAGTTCAGATGACCCTCACAATTCGTTCAGTAATCGCCGACCTGGGCGATCATGCGCCGCCCGCTGAAACAGAGATTGCGGAAACGGTTGCGTGTATCGCCGGGCATGGACCATTCGACCAAGCAGTGTCGACCATCGTGGCGCAACTGCTCACGGCGCAGGGATTTGCCGTCCGCAGCGTCCGTAATCGCGATACCTCTCGCGAGGCGATCAAGTTGCTTGACCTTAATGATCCTGCGGTAGTCGTTATCTCCTATCTCGAACTTGCCGGTTCTCCCGCCTCCTTGCGCTACCTTATCAAGCGGCTCCGCACACAGGCGCCGAGGGCGCGCGTTATCGCCGGAATGTGGCTTCAGGGCGAGGCTGCACTAAGCGATGATGCTATTCAGCGAGCGATCGGCGCGGACCGATACGTAGGCTCGCTCGCCGATGCTGTGGCGGTCGCCGTCGAGTTGGCGCAGCCCGCATCGGATCAGCTAACTACGAACAAGTAGGTCGCTGGTTCGAACCCCGCTGGGCTCACCATCCAGTCGCTCAGCCGCAGGCTCGCATGGCCTCGCAGGCAAGCTCCGCCAATCTGGGAAAATGTTCGGCGCGCTGGCGGGCGTGGGCGGAGGCGGCGGTGCCGCGGATCACCCGGCCCTTGATGCCGTGGAAAATCGCGGCGAGGCGGAAGAAGTTGAACGCGATGCAGAAATCGTAGTTGGTGAAGCTGGAACGCCCGGTTCGCAGCGCATAGGCGGCGACATATTCGGCTTCGGTCGGGATGCCCAGCGCGGCGATGTCACTGTTCCCCAGCCCGGCGACAATCTCGGGCGGCATGCGGTACATCATCGCGTGATAGGCGAAGTCGGCCAGAGGATGGCCGAGGGTGGACAGTTCCCAGTCCAGCACCGCGAGGATCCTGGGTTCGGTGGGATGGAAGATCATGTTGTCGCAGCGGAAATCGCCGTGGACGATGCTGGTCTCGTCGCCGCCGGGAATATGCGCGGGCAGCCATTCCATCAGCCGGTCCATATTCGCGTCGCGCCCGGCGTCCTTGTCATCGAGATATTGGCGGGACCAGCGACTGATCTGGCGGGCGAAGTAATTGCCGGGCTTGCCGTAGTCGCCCAGGCCAATGGCCGCATAGTCCACGCCGTGCAGCTGGGCGATGGCCCTGTTCATCGCATCGAAACAGGCTGCGCGGTCGTCGGGAATAAGGCCAGGAAAGGTGGCATCCCAGAAGATGCGCCCCTCGACCATCTCCATCACAAAGAACCAGCTGCCGATGACGGCATCGTCCGTGCACAGGCCGTATACCTTTGCGGCCGGGAAGTCGGCGTGTCCCAGCGCGGTAAGAATGCGTGCTTCGCGGTCGACCGCATGCGCGCCGGCGAGCACCTGGCCGGGAGGCTTGCGGCGCAGCACATAGGATTGGCGCGGCGTGATCAGCTTGTAGGTCGGGTTCGATTGGCCCCCCTTGAACTGCTCGATGCTCAGAGGGCCGCTGAAGCCCTCGACATGAGCCTCCATCCAGCGGGCGAGGGCAGTCTCGTCGAAGCCGAAGCCTTCGCGGACGGCCGAGGTTCCGGCATTTGCGTCCTGATCGGCAGCGCTCACTGCGCCTTCACCCAGTCACGCTTGATCTTCTTGGCGAGCGACCATTTATGCACTTCGGTCGGCCCGTCATAGATGCGGAAGGCGCGGATTTCGCGGAAGACCCGCTCGACGATGGTCTTGTCGGTCACCCCGGTGCCGCCCATCACCTGGACGCAGCGGTCGGCCACCCGCATCAGCGCTTCGGACACCGCGACCTTGGCCATGGAACTTTCGGCCGAGCCGAGCGAGCCGGTGTCGAGCACCGAGGCGCACCAGTCGATCATCAGCTCGCATTGCTTGAGGTCGATCAGATTGTCGGCGAGCATGAAGCCGACGCCTTCGTGGTCGATCAGCGGTTTGCCGAAGGCCTGGCGGCGGTTGGCATAGTCGGTGGCGATTTCGTGGCACCGGATGCAGGCGCCCAGCCAGCGCATGCAATGCGACAGCCGCGCCGGGGCGAGGCGAATCTGGGCATATTGAAAGCCTTCGCCGGCCTCGCCCAGCATCTGGTCGGCGGGGATGCGCAGATTGTCGAGCAGCACGGTGGCGTGGCCGCCCGGCATCGAATTGTCGATGGTATTGGGCACATGTCCGATGCGGATGGCGGGGTCGGGCAGATCGACCAGGAACATGCAGGCGCCCTCATCGGCCTTGGCCATGACGATGCCGATTCTGGCCCCGAGGGCGCCGGTGATGAAGGCCTTGCGGCCGTTGATCACCCAGTGATTGCCATCACGACGGCAGGTGGTCTTCATCATCGAAGGGTCCGAGCCGGCGCCGTTTTCCTCGGCCGGTTCGGTCATGAAAAAGGCCGATCGGACCCGGCCTTCGACCATGGGCTTGAGGAAGCGCTCCTTGATCTCAGGGCTGCCGACCTTGCCAAGCAGGTACATGTTGCCTTCATCGGGGGCATTGGTGTTGACCGCCAGCGGGCCGAACGGGGATAGCCCGGACTTTTCCAGCACGATCGCGGTTTCGCGCTGGGTGAGGTGGGTGCCGTCAGCCAGGATGTGCGGCGTCAGGACGCCGGCTTTGCGCGCCTGCTCGCGCATTTCGAACACCAGCTCGTCGGTCGGCGCGTTGTGGTGGTCGCGGCGGGGGTCCTGCTCATAGGGGACCACCACCTCGCGCACGAAAGCCTCGACTTTCGCGGCGATTTCCGCTGTCCGTTCAGGGCCTGCGCCGCTCGTCATACAGTCTCTCCGGTTTTGCATTGGCGCATTGGCTCTTCGCCCTGCATCGCGCTCATGCCCAGCCGCGCGAGCAGCGCCGCGTCGGCGTCATCGCCGGCGTTGGACCCGCATCCTCTTTCGATGCCCAAGCGGATATCACCTTCGCGCGTCGGCGCAACCGCAATGATGCTTCAGTCGGGCAACCTGTCCGCCGGCAAGTCATTTGCCAGCGGGCTGGTGGAAACAGGAACATTATTGAATATTACCGCGTTTCCTTGGCATTCGGCAGCTATGGAGTACCGATGATAGAAGCCCGCGCGTGCATCAATGCCATCGGCTGTGCCGTACCCGATCACGATGTGCATCGCGCCTTCATCGCATGGGCCGAAGGGCAGATCGGCGAAGAGCGCGAGCGCTCGGTCTTCCGCCGGATGGCGGAGCGATCAGGCATCGAGCGGCGCTGGTCGGTGTTGCCGCCAACAGCCGGTGGCGGTTCGCCCGTCGATCCCGGCGGTTTTTACGCCGCAGATATCCCGCCAACCTCGCTGCGGATGAGCCGCTACGCCGAATTCGCGCCGCAACTTGCGATGCGTGCGATCGAACGGCTGGTGGACCAGGTCTCGCTCGGCAGTATCAGCCACTTGGTTGTGGCAAGCTGCACCGGCTTCGTCGCGCCTGGAATCGACCAGATAATTGCCCGGCAGCTCGGCATAACAGGCGCAGAGCGGACGCTGATCGGGTTCATGGGCTGCTATGCTGCGGTCGCTGCGCTGCGAACTGCGCGGCATATTGTTCGGTCAGAGCCGGCGGCGAGAGTTCTGGTCGTGACGGTCGAGCTGTCAACGCTCCATCTCCAGGAACTCCGGCAAATCGAAAGCCTGCTGATGATGCTGCAGTTCGGTGACGGCGCGGCGGCGGCGCTGGTTACCGCCGGGGGCAGCGGCCTGGCCATCGACCGCCCGTTTGCCATCAATCTGGAGGATTCGGCCGATCTCATCCGCTGGACAATCGGCGATAGCGGTTTCGAGATGCATCTGTCAGGCCAGGTTCCCGGCCGCATCCAGATGGCGCTGCGGGATGAAACCGTGCGCCGCCAGATTCTCGGTTCCCACGAGCCTGCTGCGATCGGCAGCTGGGCGGTGCATGCCGGTGGACGCTCGATCCTCGATGCGGTGCAGCACGGGCTGGAACTGGATGAGCAAGCGCTGGCCGTATCCCGCAGCGTACTGGCCAGATTTGGCAATATGTCATCCTCGACCCTGATGTTCATTCTGGCGGATCTGCTGGCCGAGGACAGACATCGCAGCGGCATCGCGCTGGCGTTCGGTCCGGGTCTTGCTGCAGAAGGATTTCACTTTGAGCCGGCCGGTTGACCCCATGCACACGCCGGTGTTGATCGTTGGGGGAGGGCCGGCCGGCTCGGCAGCCGCGATTTCGCTGGCCAGGGCTGGGCAAACCCCACTGGTGATCGAGCGCACGCAGGCCGCCAGCCAGGTCGTCTGCGGCGGGTTTCTCGGCTGGGATGCGCTGGCAGCGTTGCGCGAACTGGGCGTTGATGCGGCGGATCTCGGCGCGCGGCCGATAAGGCGCGTCCGGTTGTTGACTCGCCATCGCTCAGTTGAGGCGGACTTGCCCCATGCCGCGGCCGGGCTGTCACGCCGCACGCTGGACGCCGCACTGCTTGCGGCCGCCGAGACTGCCGGGGCGAGGGTCATGCGCGGACGGGCAGTGCGCGCCGCCGATCCTACACAGCGCAGCGTCCGGATCAGCGATGGCGAAACGATCGCCTGCGAGGCCCTGTTTCTGGCGACCGGCAAGCATGAGCTCAGAGGGCTGGCGCGAGACCTTTCCGGACATAGCGATGCGCCGGCGGTTGGCATCCGCATGGTGCTGCCTCCTTCGCCGGAGCGCGAGCAAGCGCTTATCGGGGTGGTGGAACTGCACCTGTTCAGACGCGGCTATGCGGGGTTGCTGCTCCAGGAAGACGGTACGGCGAATCTGTGCCTGTCGGTATCGCAGGACCGGTTCCGCGCTGCCGGCGGTGCCATGGCGCTCATCGCCGAAATCATGCGCGAGGTGCCCAAGCTTGCGGACAGGCTCGGCTCGGATCTGCCAGTCCGTTTTGCGGCCACTGCCGGTGTGCCCTACGGGTGGAGGGCGCGCCAGACCCTGCCGGGCATATTTCGCATCGGCGATCAGGGCGGCGTCATCGCCTCTCTGGTCGGCGACGGGATAGCGATTGCCCTGAACAGCGGACAGGATGCAGCCTCGGCATTGCTGGAGACAGGTGCCGGTGCCGCGCCGGACTGGCAACGCCGGTTTTCGGCCCGCGCGCGCCGGCCGATTGGTATCGCCGAAACGTTGCGGCATGGGGCCTCCCACCCGCTCGTGGCGGATGGGTTTATCCAGTTGTTGCGGTTGTTGCCCGGCCTCAGCCGCGTCGCGGCGCGGATGACCCGCATCTAGAGCTGCTTGCTGTAGCGCAATCGCTCCACGCAAAGGCGAAATACCAGGCGGCGGACAATCCGCACCTGATCCTGCGCAATCCCCGCATCGGCCAGGATCCGGCGCCATTCGTCCAGCCGGAATGATCGGGCGATCGACAATTGCCCGTCCTCGCGCACGATCCGGTGAACCCGGAGGAGGTGCGCCAGGATAGGGAAGCCCCAATGCGCGAAACCGTGGCGGTGGAGGTCGCAGATCAGCCAGCCGAGCCTTGCCTCGCCTTCCATGAAGCGGATGAAATCGGTCAGCTGTCCGTCGGTCATATGATGCGTGACCTGGCTGGATATGACGAAATCGAAAGGCCCGGGCTGATCGCGATAGTCGCCAGCGCGATAGTCGATGCCGAGACCGGGCGGCGTCCGCGCCCGGGCAACCGCGACGCTTTTCGCGTTGAGATCGACGCCGACCAGTTCCGCCTCGATTCCCCGGCGCCGCGCCCAGCGGGCAATGACGCGCAGGATGTCCCCGTCGCCGTAGCCCACGTCGAGCAACCGAAACCGCTGCGCCGATCCGGCTGCGCGGCGGAGAAAAGCGAGGGCGGGCCAGGCGGTGAGCGTCCAGCGATTGACCCGGGCAAGATCGCGCAACACCAAATCATAGACGGCCGGATCAAGGTCCGGCGCATCCATCTGCTCGTCTTGCCGCGATCGTACTTTGAGACTGGCCACCGTGCCTCCTTTCGTCACACAAAACCACGCTGCCCCCGGCCAGGTTCCGCGCATACTGCGAAGCTTCCAGCTCTACCCGGACGAACACACGGTATCACATGGCCCGATCCGGCGCAGGCATATCGACCAACTACGGCGGACATTGCGGCTGATGTCCTCCTAGCCTGCTGCCTTGCAGTAAGCCTTGCCCATCGGCGCGCTTGCCTTTATCGCCCGGCCCGGCGTCGCTGACGATCCCTAAGGCCGCGAGCGGACGCTGGCCTGCCTGTTGCATCGAGGTATCGGATGAGTAACCCCCCACAGCCCCGCACCGACTGGACGCGCGGGGAGATTGCGGCGCTGTTCGACCTGCCGTTTACCGAGCTGGTGTTTCGTGCGGCGGGGGTGCACCGGGCGCATCACGCGGCAGATGAAGTGCAGCTGTGCACTTTGCTGTCGATCAAGACCGGCGGCTGCCCTGAGGATTGCGGCTATTGCGCGCAGTCGGTCACGGCGGACAGCGGTGTGGCCGCAACCAAGCTGATGGATGTGCGCGAAGTGCTGCAATCGGCGGCGCGGGCGAAGGATGCCGGCAGCCAGCGGTTCTGCATGGGCGCGGCCTGGCGTAACCCGAAGGACCGCGACATGCCGGCGATCGTGGAGATCGTGCGAGGGGTGGCGGCGATGGGCCTGGAAACCTGCATGACGCTCGGCATGCTGACGCCCCGGCAAGCTGACCAGCTCGCCGGGGCAGGGCTCGACTATTACAACCACAACATCGATACCTCGCCCGAACGCTACGGCGAGGTCATCACCACCCGCACCATGGACGACCGGCTGGAGACGCTGGGCCATGTCCGCGAGGCCGGGATCAACGTCTGCTCGGGCGGCATCGTCGGCATGGGCGAGACCCGTGCGGATCGGGTGGGCTTCATCCACACGCTGGCGACGCTGCCGCGCCATCCGGAAAGCGTGCCGGTCAACGCGCTGGTGCCGGTCAGGGGCACGGTGCTGGGCGATATGCTGGCGGATACGCCGCTGGCCAGGATCGACGATATCGAGTTCATCCGCACGGTGGCGGCGGCGCGGATTACCATGCCGGCGAGCATGGTGCGGCTGTCGGCCGGGCGCGAGAGCATGTCGGACACCGCCCAGGCGCTGTGCTTTCTGGCCGGGGCCAATTCGATCTTCACCGGCGACCGCCTGCTCACTGCGCCCAACGCCGGCGAGGATGCCGACGCGGCGCTGCTCGCGCGGCTGGGAATGAGCGCGATGCAGGGCGAAGAGCCAATGCGGGCGCTGGCCGCGACGGAATAATGGCAGGCGGCCCGGCCTTCGCCGCCCAGCAGGCCGAACTCGCGCGACTGTCAGCGGGTGCGCGGCGGCGCACGCTGATCCAACGCCGGGGGGCTGATTTCAGCTCGAACGACTTCCTCGGCCTCGCCGGTTCGCCCGAACTTGCTGATGCAGTGCGGGCTGCCTTGGCGCGCGGGGTGCCGGTCGGCTCGGGCGGATCGCGGCTGCTGCGCGGCAATCATCCCGAACACGAAGCCCTTGAAGCCGAGGCAGCCGCCTTTTTCCACTGCGAGCGGGCGCTGTTTTTCTCCAGCGGGTTCGCCGCCAATTCGGCGCTGTTTTCCACCTTGCCCCAGCGCGGCGATCTCATCGTCTATGATGCGTTGATCCATGCCAGCGCGCATGAAGGCATGCGGATCGGCCGGGCGGAGGCGGTCGCTGTGGCACACAACGATGCCGGCGCCTTCGAGAGCGCGATCCGGGTCTGGCGCCATAGCGGCGGTACGGGCAAGGTCTGGCTCGCGGCGGAGAGCCTCTATTCGATGGACGGCGACCGCGCGCCGCTTGATGCGCTGGCGCAAGTGGCGGATCGCCACGATGCCGTGCTGCTGATCGACGAGGCGCATGCCACCGGGGTGCTCGGACCCGGCGGACGGGGGCTGGCCGCCCATCTCGACGGACGGGACAATGTCATCAGCCTGCGAACCTGCGGCAAGGCTTTGGGCTGCGAAGGGGCGCTGGTCTGCGCACCGGCGGTGGTGGCGGATTTCCTAGTCAATCGCGGCCGCGGCTTCATTTTCTCGACTGCTCCATCGCCGCTGATGGCGGCGGCGGTGCGCGCGTCGCTTGGCGTGATTCGCGACCAGCCGGAGCGGCACGAGGCGCTGTGGCAATTGGTGCGGACGGCTGAGCGGGTGCTGGGGCCGTGCGGCGCCAGTGTCAGCGGATCGCAGATCCTGCCGGTGATCATTGGTGAGGATGCCGCGACCATGGCGATGGCCTCGGCGTTGCAGGGTGCGGGTTTTGTCGTGCGCGGTATCCGTCCGCCGACCGTGCCGGCAGGAACATCGCGGTTGCGGGTGGCGATCACGCTCAACGTTAATGAGGCGGATATCGAAGCGTTGGGCGAAGCTCTGCGGCTCGTGCAGCAGGGCAGTCCTGACGCCCATCCGCAACCGGCGCTCAATCCCGGCTGACTTTCACCACCTGTTTCAGCCATGCGCTTTTTACCCCGATAGTCAGTCCGATCTCCTCGGCGAGATGGATCTTGAGGCTGGCCGCCTGGTTCTTGTCGATGGCGATCCGGTATTCGCCGGGATGCAGCTGTTCGAAATAGAAGGATCCGTCTCCCTCTGTCCGGGCCCGCGCGACGGTCTTGCCCTGCGCGTCGACAAGCACCAGCACCAAGCCAGAGACTTCGCGGCCGAGCCCGGCGCCCTCGGTGAAAAACGCTGTTCCTTCGATATCGCTCAATTCCTGGATTGCGAAATCGGTGGCGTGGACGCGGCCGGCGCGGGGGATGACCTCGATGCCTTCGGAGACCGGCGCCAGCGCGATGTCGGGGAGGGTTTCCAGGTCGATAGTCATGCTCGATCGGCTGCCGTCGCCAAGCGCGCCGATGAAGGCCAACCCGCTCGCATCGGTTTTCCCGTGCCGCGAACTGGTGATGAATTCCACGTCCGGGACGACAGCCTCGCCGCTATCGAAGCGCCGGTTGCCGTTGATATCGCGAAACGCGCGCACCGCGACCGCACCCCCCGAGGTCAGCCCCGGCTCGGCGAAGAACAGCCGGCCCGATAGCGGGTTGCGGCCGAAACTGAAGCCGAGCCGCAGCGCCGCGTTGTAGCTTCCATCAGGCACGCCGTAGTTTCCGTCGAACGCGAGGGTGAACTGGCCGAAACGCCGCACTGCCGACAGGCCGAAGCGCGTCTGCGAATCCTCCAGCGTATGGCCTACCGAAGCCCGCACCAGCGTGCGCTCGTCCAGCGCATAATCGGCTTGCAGCATGCCGCCGCGCAAGCTCGGCTGCGGCAGAATCGCATAATCGGCCGAGGCGCGCAGTTGCAGGCGCGAGCCGCGCAAGGTCGCCAGATCGAAGCTGCCGATCAGCTGCGAGTGAGCGCCGAATCCGGGGGCCGAATTGCTGGCGTAATTGAGGGTGTTCGAGAACAACAGGCCTCCGACCGGCAGCGATCCGCGCAACGCGGCGTCGGTCTGCTTGCGGCCGTCGGCAAATTCGATCCGGCGGAACTGCCCATAAAGCGGAAACAACAGCGGACGCTTGTCGCCGCCGAGGTCGAGCGTCGTATTGATGTTGAACTCGGTCGACCGCCGCAGCACATCGCCGGTGAAGGATTGCAGTTCGTCGGTGAAGCGTCCGCGGTATTCGGCATGGGTCAGCGCATAGCTCAGCCCGAACAATTTGCCACCGACGCCGAATTCCACCGCCTTGCCGCCGCCGCTCTGCAATCCGAGATCGAGCTTCAGGGCGGTGCCAGCCAGCCCGGTTCGCAGCCCTGCGGTCGCCATCCAGCGCTTGCCGAAGCGGCCATCGAACCAAGCGCCGCCGAGTGCTGCGGTCAACTGGCGGGTCAGCCCGTATTCGACCAGCGCACTGCTGCGCCATGCGCCATATTCGAACGGCGGGGTGAAACCCGGGCCGTTGACATCCAGCAGATTGGTGTCTTTTTGAGCGACTCCGAAGGAATAGACGAGCTGTCCCGGACTTAGCCTGCCGTCACCGACACTGATGCTGCGCACGTCCTCGCGGCGCTGCCCTTGCGGGCCGTAGAACACCATGCGGAAGACGTTGAGCCCGTAATCGACTGCTACCTTGCGGAACTGGTATTGCCCGTTGACCGGCTGCCGGGTCGATCCGATCAGGATGTTGTTGCGGTAGAGTTCGACTTCATAGCCGTCCGGCAGATCGCCGTAGAGGTCGATCATGTCGAACACCGAGGCGTGTTCGAGCGGGGCGTTGGTGACGAATGCGCCCCGGCCGCTGGTGCCCCGCAGGCCGATCGGCAGGGCGAGGGTGGTGACATCGCCGAGCTGAAATTCCGTGGCCTTTAGCGGACCGAGCAGCCCGGCATCGGGATCGCGGCGGCCGAGTTCCACCCGCGCGCCGGTCAGCCCGTCGCGCGTGGTGCCGCCGGCAAACAGCCGCGCCGTCATGAAGGCGAGGTCGCCGGCGAGGCGCAGGTCGCCCTCGATGCGGCTGCCATAGGTCTGGTCAGTGACCGCTCGCAGTTCGGTATCGGCCAGCGGGAACGACAGCGCCTGCCACGGCGTCGGCTCGCGCGGCCAGCGGGGCTGCTCGCGCTTGCGGCCGATTGTGCCGAGTTGCTTGCGCTGCTGCTCTCGGGTGATGCGCTGCTCGAAGGGGAAGGGCACGCGGGTCTTCACTGTCACCGCCTGCGCGCGCAGATCGACGGTGAGCGTCAGCGGAAACAGATCGGCAAAGCGCTCCGCCCGCAGATAGAGTTCGCCCTCGAATGCCGCGGCGTCGCCCTTGGCCAGCGGCAGTTCGCGGCCACCAGTCGTTAGTATGCCCGAGCGGAGATTGAGCGACACGGTCTGGCTTTCGTCGATAAACCAGCCGCTGGCGTAGTGGCCCTCATCACTCACCGAAATCGCCAGGTCGAGGAAGCGCGTGACCGCGCTGAATGGCAGATAAACGCCTGAACGCGTGCCATAGGCGACGATGGTATCGGCAATCTCGCCGCGCTCGGACTGGAGCTGAAGGACCAGTTCGTCATCAGAGGTGAAATTCGGCGCAGCCTCGCCGCCGATGCGGGGCGAGGTGTCGGCATAGCCCGTCCGCGCCTGCGGCGTGCCGGCCTGGGACCGCGTTGCCAGCCCGGAACCAGTCAGCGGCGAACGAGCTGCCGAGGACGTCGCCGCGGCTGCCAGGGCGGGCGATTGATCACGCCCAGTTGACTGGGCCGCCGCGCCGAACTGGGGCTGTGGCAGCGCCGTGGCGTCTTCCGGCACCGCGTAGGCAAGCGTAGTTCGTCTCGGCGGGCCGGGCGACCCCAGCGCGCTTTGGCCGAATGCGGGTTGCGGCAATCCGGCGGCCTGATCGGGGCCGCTGGCGACCGGGATTTCGATCTGGTCCGGCGCAACCGCAGCCCGGGAGAGTTCTTGCGGTTTTGCCCACGAGCTCGTGCCCCCAACGGACACCGCCGGCTCACCAGCGGTGCCGCCGCCCGGAGCTGGAACTGGTTCGACCGCTGCCAGCCGGGCGCCTGCGCGCACCGGCAGCGGTGTGATGACGGATGAGCCGAATGCCGGTTGGGGCAAACCGGGGGCTGCCGAATCTTCGCTTTGGGCGCTGAAAGGGGGCTCCGGCGCTGATACCGAAGCGGGCATTGCTGCCGGACCTGGAGCGGCTTCTGGCGGCGCTTCGGCGGTGACGACCGCTGGAAGTGGCAGTTCGGTGCCAGTCTCGCCAACTGGCGTGGTAGGGGAGGTGAGGTCCGATACAGCGGGTTGTGCAGCTTCTTCAGCGTTCGATTGTCGAGCCAGTTCGTCCGGTGCCGGGAGCTCTGGCGGCGGTAGTGGGGCGGAATCGGGTGCAGCGATTTCAGGGAGTGCTGGTTCCTTGCCGTCGCCCGCCGCTGTGTCCCCCGGCGCGGGGCCGGAAACCGCAAGCGCAGCGGCATCTGTGTCGATCGGTTGCGGGATTGCGCCGGATACTTGCGCCCCTGCGCCAAAAGCAGGTTGCGGCAGCGGCTTCGGGGCGGACGAATTGTCCTCGCTACCGGGTTCGTTGGCGGGTTGTGGCAGGGATGCTCCACCGGGATGGGGAGCAGGTTGCTTGTTGCGCGGTTGCCGCACCAGCTGTTGCGGGGCGGGTACAGGGTTCAGCCGCCGGGGCTCTGCCGCCACGAGCGCCGCCGCCAGCGCGCCGAGCGACACCGCCTTGCCGGATTTGATGCTGGCTGCCGAAACCCGCGCGGCGGCTGCAACCGGCCCTTGCGGGCGTGCAACCGGGAGCGGCGCGCTACTTACCCTGGGCAGGGCCAGCCGGATGGATCGGCCGAATTTCGTCCCGGGCAGATCATCCCCGCCGCGATTTGCCAGCGCCGCGTCGGGAGCGCTGCTTTCGTGCGGCTCGGCCTGCCAGGGCGCGTGGAGGTCGCCCTTCAGCAGAAGGGTTGCGCCGATCAGGGCCCGCCGAAACTGCGGCGGGCCAATCGCGTTCCCCCATTTGCCCCTGTTCACGGCACCGTGAAATCCTGCTTCGCGAGAACTTTGCCGGGCGCGAAATCATCGTCAGTATAGGTGACGGTGAGCCGCGCGCCGCGGACGGTCAGCCTGGCATCCGATTTTGGATCGACGAGGACCTGCAGGGTTCGTTGCGTGATTTCGGTATAGACGCCGATACCACGAATTTCAGCGATCTTCGTCTTGCCGCCGGCGGCTGTCACCGTGATGTCACCGTAGGCCGAGCGGTTGCCGGCGCGGGTGATCGTCAATGCTATTGCGCGGCCGCCATCCTGAAGCTGCGTCACCGAGAGATCGCGCAGTCCCGCCGTCACCGTGGTTTCGCCTATGCGTACGATCACCGGGATGGAAATGCCGAAGCGGGGCACGATGGTGACGCCGATCGCACTGGCCTTCTGCGCCCCGGCGGCATCTTCGATATTCAGGCCGCCGCTGCCGATGTCCGGTACGGCGGTGGCGGAGAAATGGGAGCGATATTCGCCCGGCGGCAGATCCGGGGGAACTCGCGCCATTAGCCGCACGGTCTGGGAATCATGACTTGCCAAAACCACCCGGTGCGGCGACCAGCGCAGCAAGCGGCTGGCGGTTTTCACCCGGTCGCGCGCGGCGGCATCGGTGACCGAAGCGAGATCGACCAGCCGGCCTTCCGGGGTCATCATCATGTCGGACAGTTGGATTTCGTAACTGCCGGTCGCGCTGGCGCGGTTGAACAGGCCGACCGTGGCGACCCGCTGGCGCTGGTCGATGATGATCCGCTTGGGATAAAGATTGACATCGCCCATCCCGCTGACGGAATCCGTTGGCGGCTCGGGCGGTATAAAGGGCGGTGCGGGCAGTGGCTTCGGCGCGGCTGGGACGGCGTTCTGCGCAGCGCCTTGCGCCGAGGCCGGCTGGGCCTGTACCGCTGAAAGCAGCAGCGCCAATGCTACCCGCCCACCGCTCAAACCGCGTATAGGCGTCTTCGGACGCCGTCCCCCGAACCCCATGAAATAGCCTTCGATCCCCGCTTGAGCAGTCGCGAATGGGCTATATGTATTGTCCCCTAGGGGCTGGCAATCGCGGGCCTATTGGAAAGCCACAGTTATTGTGTAGGTACCGCTATAGGGTCCGACCGCCTGATTGGCCGCGACATTGAGCGTCGCGCCGACGATGAGTACCGCAGTGCCAGTGGCATCCAGTTTAAGCTTGCCGCCGCCATTGGTATTGCTGTTGTGATTGAGAGTGTTCACCGTCATCGTCTGTGCACCATTGGCTATGGTGAAGGATGCCGGCAGGACGATATCGGTTTGGCGGTTGGGACTGCCACTTAGCAGAAACGTTCCTGGGCCTCGCCCAGTGCCGACCTGGGTAATGTTCTGATTGCCGGCAACACCGCCGGTTGCCGAGACTGTTGAGGCGATATCGATGGTCAGAGTGCCGGCCGCTGCTGGCTGCATGAATTGCCCGAACCGCAAGGCGTCGAGCGGCACGACGCTGCCCGGTGTCACTACCAGCGCCTGCGCGGAGCCGCTTGCATTCGCTGGCGCGGCATGCGCGGTCCCGTATGCAAGCATGATCGCTGCGGCGACCAGCGATAGGACGAAGGTCCGGTTCATATCGGATAGATGATCGAAGTGGCCCGGCCGCAGCGACATGCTGCGCACCGGGCCTCTCCTAGTGAACTTACTGGTACAGGACAGTTGCGACGTAGCTGCCGGTATAGCTGCCGGTGGCCTGGCCCGAAGGAACGGTGAGCGTACCGCCAACGGTGAAACCGCCTGTGCCAGTGACGGCGGTGAGGATCCCGGTCGCGGCCGAGGGCGTTGTCGTGAAGTTCATGCTGTTAACGCCGGAATTTACGGTGCCAGCGGCTGTCGCGATTGTGTATCCACGAAGGGCACTACCGCTAACGGTGAAGGCATCGGCCGAGTTGATCGAGCCCGCAACGAGGGTAACCCCGCCGCCCGCCGAGCCTACGCCGGCAGTGGTCACTGTCACGCTGCCGCCGGTGCCAGCAGCGAACATGCCGAAATTAATCGTCGCGGCGGGTGTGTGCGTGAGCGTGATCGGCGCGACAACCTCAGCAGTCGCCGAACCATTTGCGGTGGCGGCATAAGCCGAACCCGACGAGAGAGTCACGGCAACCGCGGCGATAACAAACTTCTTCATGCGTAAAACCCCTCAAAGCAGGAAGGCCCCGATGCCCGACAAGGCCGTGAACCGCCCAAATGACTTGCGCCTAAATGCCTGGTCGCCGGACTTCGGGAACAGTGCGCAAGCGGAGATTTAGGGGGGAGAGGTAAACACTCCGTTACGGGCATTAACTTAGGTACTGCACCATATCTTTCGGCCAGCGAACCGGCCGAGCGATATTGGCGCTGGGGGAGTACGGAGCCGGAGACAGTGATGGCTTCAGCTGTAGGTGACGATAACCTCGAAGCTGATGCGAAAATGCGCCGGCGGGGTCGCCGCAGGCAGCCGCAAGGTGCCGCCGAGATCGAAGCTATCGCGGCCGGCGCTGTTCAGCCAGCCCGCCCGGCTGGCATCGGGGCGGCTGGCTGAACGTATCTGGATGTCGTCGATTACCACAAGCGGCGGTGCAAAACGCGGCGCAGGTCCATCGCCAACCTGCTCGCCAGCAACCGAGACATGCGCAGGCGCCGCGATGGTGTAAGCGCGGTTTGCTTCACCGGAAACCTCGAACCGGGCGAAATGCGGCGACAGGCATGGTGTGGGCGGGGCGCAGGCGGAGTGCGCACTGCCACCATATATCGCCCCTGGCCCGCCGGGCGCGATCCTCACCGAGCCCGCTGACTCCGCGTTTGCGGCCAGCACGCCGAAATCGAGATCGCGAATTTGCCGCACAGCGATCGGGCTGATTATATCGGCTGCCGCCGCGCCGGTCGCGCTGGCGGCCACCGCCTGAGCCGGCACCCACGCTAAACCCAGCGCGGCGACAAGGCTGGTCCGGCTCAACCGCCCTCGACCGACACGAGAGTGGCGATCACGGGCAGCGCGATTGTCAGGTTCGCTCCGCCGCTGCTGCGGGTTACATCGAGGCGTGCACCGACCCGAAAAGACTTGGCGCAGATGCGCGTCGTGCAGTTGGCGATGGTATAGGTGACGATCCGGCCCGGCACGAGCAGAGCTGCACCGGGCAGATCGGAATCGAATGCCGACAGGCGCCCGCTCACCCCCGTCTGCGTGACCGCCGGCACACTGCTGAGCACCATCTGGAACGTTACTCTGATTGCTTTGGGGTTTTGGTTCCCGCGATCATACGCAACGGTGAATTGCGAGGGACCGACCGGCGCGGAGGCAACCGGGAAGATCGCATCGTTAACCACCGCGCCGCTGGCGCTGACCGTGCGCGAGCCGCTCGACGGCACAACAAAGGCGCCAAAGCGCAGGGCTGCGTCGGCTGTTACGGTAAGGGTGGGAACTGCAGCCGGCGCGGGCGAGGTCGGCAGCAGCGAGCTCAGGATCAGAAGCAGAACTCCATGCCGCAGTGGGCGCCGCAATGTTTCCGGTACTGGCGCCGTCCGCCCGATCACTGCGTGCGTTCCTCATATGTGCGGATGCCGAAGCCGGTAATCAGACCTCGCTGGACGGATATTGCTTCGATTGCCTGCGCCGGCAATCGCGGGACGAGCGGATTTCCGAATAACTGTCCCGTTTTGCACCGAATTCGCCCCGGCCTTCAGAACTACCTCGGCGGCAGTGCCAATCAGGCACAGGTGGCAAGCGGCATCAGTCTGCAGAATCCCCGCCGCACCAATTCCCGCGCCTGCCATGCCATTTCTCCGCCAGCCCTGCCTCGACCAGCGACTGACCGAGGCTGCGCCCATCGCGCCGGACAACCCGTAACAGGCGGCCATAGCGGTCGCGCGTCCGCGGTCCGGTCTCCAGCGCGAAGGGGCCGGCATTGAGCAAAACGATCAGCTGCCGCGTCGCCGCAGCGCCCCGTTCGGCTTCGGCCGGGCAGGCAGCGCCGTGGGTTTCAGGAGCGTTGATATCGGCCATACGGATCTTCTCGCCCCGCAGCCAGAAGGTGTCGCCATCCACGACACAGGTGACGCGGGGGCCGGAGGCGCAAAGCGCGAAGGCGGCGGCGATGATCGGAGTGAGCAGCGGCATGGCGGCTGCATGCCGGTCGGCTGGCCGCACGGATATCCGCGCAAACCCTTGGTTTTGCTCCAGTTCAGAGGCTTAAGGCCAGGCTTAGAGCAATCTGACCCTGTTCACGCCCGGACTAAACGTCGAGATTTGCCACGTTCAGCGCATTCTCCTGGATGAACTCCCGCCTCGGCTCGACGACATCGCCCATCAGCCGGGTGAAGATCTCGTCGGTGACGTCGGCGTCTTCCACCTTCACCTGCAGCAGCGCGCGGTTTTCCGGGTCAAGCGTGGTCTCCCACAGCTGCTCGGCGTTCATTTCCCCCAGCCCCTTATAGCGGCTGATCGACAGGCCTTTGCGGCCGATAGCCAGCACCGAATCGAGCAGTTCCGAGGGCCGTGTAATCCGCCCGCCGCTGATGTCGGGCGATGATGCCGATCGCCGGATGGAAGTTTCGGACGGAGCGTCGACCTCGTTCGAGGACAACAGGTCGTCCGGCGCTTCGGCTTCAGCGTCGGGCTCCGCTTCTTGCGCTGCGGCGCCCGTCTTCACCAGCCGCGCCGTCGAGGAGTAGACTTCGGTTTGCTCGCCGGCGAGGCGGGCGAGCTTGCGCGCCTCGGCGCTGGTGAGGAAGGCGGCCTCGACGATGTGGTAATCGGTAACCCCGCGCCATAGCCGCTGGACGGTGACATCGCCGTCCTCGGTCATTGCGGCGGTCCATTTTGCCTCACGGTCGCCCACGTCCAGCCAGGTCGCCGCCTTGGCAAGCGCCGTCACCCGGCCCGCCCGTTCGAGTTCGGGATCGAGCACGCCGGCCAGCGCAAGTGCCTCGACAATCGCCGGATCGTAGCGGCGCGGCACGAAGCCCATCAGGCTGCGCATCCGCCGGGCGTGATCGACCAGCCCGGCGAGTTCTGCCCCGCCGCGCGCGCCGCCTGCGGTTTCCAGCACCCGCCCGGCGAGCCCCGCTTCGACCAGATAGCGGTCAAGCGCGTCGTTGTCCTTGAGATAGACCTCGCTGCGGCCTTTGGCGACTTTGTAAAGCGGCGGCTGGGCGATGAACAGATGGCCGGCACGGATAATGTCGGGCATCTGACGGTGGAAGAAGGTGAGCAGCAGGGTGCGGATATGGGCGCCATCGACATCGGCGTCGGTCATGATGACGATCTTGTGATAACGCAGCTTGCCCAAGTTGAATTCGTCGCGAATGCCGGTGCCCATCGCCTGGATCAGCGTGCCGACTTCCTTCGATGAAATGATCCGGTCAAACCTTGCGCGCTCGACATTGAGGATCTTGCCCTTGAGCGGCAGGATCGCCTGGATATTGCGGTCGCGGCCCTGCTTTGCCGAGCCGCCGGCGGAGTCCCCTTCGACCAGGAACAGCTCGCATTTGCTGGGATCGCGTTCCTGGCAGTCGGCGAGCTTGCCAGGCAGGCTGGCGATGTCCATCGCGCCCTTGCGCCGGGTAAGTTCGCGCGCTTTCTTGGCGGCCTCGCGCGCGGCGGCGGCATCGATGATCTTGCCGATAACGGCGCGGGCGTGCGCGGGGTTCTCTTCGAGCCATTGGCTCATCCGGTCAGCCATCAGGCTTTCGAGCGGCTGGCGCACTTCGGAGGAAACCAGCTTGTCCTTGGTCTGCGATGAGAACTTGGGATCGGCCAGCTTGACCGAGACAATCGCGGTCAGTCCCTCGCGCATATCGTCGCCGGTGAGGCTGACCTTCTCCTTCTTCAGGATTCCCGATTTCTCGGCGTAATTGTTGATCGTGCGGGTCAGCGCGGCGCGGAAGGCGGCAAGGTGCGTGCCGCCGTCGCGCTGCGGGATGTTGTTGGTGAAGCAGAGGACGTTTTCGTAATAGCTGTCGTTCCATTCCAGCGCGACATCGATGCCGATACCCTCGCGCTCGGCGGAGATGGCCACCGGATTCGGCAGCAAGGGTGTCTTGTTGCGGTCGAGATAGGCTACGAAAGCGCCGATACCGCCGTCGTAATAGAGGTCGTGCTCGGCAACGTCGGCATGGCGTTTGTCGCGCAGGAGGATGCGGACCCCCGAGTTGAGGAAGGCAAGCTCGCGGTAGCGGTGTTCGAGCTTTTCAAAATCGAACTCGGTCACGTTCTTGAACGTGTCGGTCGAGGCGAGGAAGGTCACGCGGGTGCCCTTCTTGCCTGCTGGCGCCGGGCCGCGGACGATCAGCGGGGAGACGGCGTCGCCATAGGCGAACTTCATCCAGTGCTCTTCACCGTCGCGCCAGATGGTGAGCTCGAGCCATTCGGACAGGGCGTTGACCACCGAGACGCCGACGCCGTGGAGCCCGCCGGAAACCTTGTAGGCGTTATCGTCGGAGGTGTTCTCGAACTTTCCGCCGGCGTGCAACTGGGTCATGATAACTTCGGCGGCCGAGACGCCTTCCTCGGTGTGGATCCCGGTCGGAATCCCGCGGCCATTGTCTTCGACCGAGACCGAACCGTCGGGGTTGAGTTCGATCAGCACCAGGTCGCAGTGTCCCGCCAGCGCCTCGTCGATGGCGTTGTCGGAAACCTCGAATACCATGTGATGCAGGCCCGATCCGTCGTCGGTATCGCCTATATACATGCCGGGCCGCTTGCGCACCGCATCGAGGCCCTTGAGCACCTTGATCTGATCGGCGCCGTAAGCATTGGCGTTGGGGATGTTCGCGGGGATGATCTGGGGGGTGTCGTCGGGCGTGTTGGGGGGAGTGCTGGCCATGCCCAGCATATAGGCAGTTAGGGCCGGTTGAGAAAGCCGTTTCGCCCGGTTCCATCCACAGGAAAGCCAGACAGTGCCGGCCTAGGCTAGCGAAATCAAGCAGCGGCGGATATGCCCTCAGGCCCCGGCCAGATGCCGCTGGCAAAGCAGGATCAGGCGCGGGGCCGGCGCGAATTATCAGTCATAATCAGACGAGTGCCATCGCGACCATCAAGCCGCCGGTACCGAGCGCGACCGCGAGGCCTAGCGCATTGTGTAGAAAACGTGTCATTGCAATTCCCTCTGGTTTGCGAGCTAGCGAAAGCTTCTTCGCACATGCAATATAATCAATTTGCTAAGAATGCCCCTTGCAAAGAGGACAATTACTTTTGCAAAAAATGCAATTCTAATTGTAACGATGTTTTCAAATGGTAGCTTATCACTGCGAATGTGCGCCAGCTCCCAGCCTTTCAGGCCCGGACTGGACAGGCAAATCCGCGCGCCCTATCGCCCCGCCATGACCATCCAGCCTTCGGAGTCCATCCTTATCGTCGATTTTGGCAGCCAGGTGACGCAACTGATTGCGAGGCGCGTGCGCGAAGCCGGGGTCTATTCGGAAATCGCCCCTTTCGGCAGCGCTGCGGCAGCATTCGAGCGGATGCGGCCGAAGGGCATCATCCTGTCGGGCGGTCCGGCCTCGGTGCTCGATGCGGACGGACCGCGCATTCCGGATGAAATCCTGGAAAGCGGACTGCCGCTGCTCGGCATCTGCTACGGCCAGCAGGCGCTGATGCACCAGCTCGGCGGCGAGGTTCTGCCCGGCGATGCCGGCGAATTCGGCCGCGCCTTCATCGAAATCTCCGATTCCTGCGCTTTGTTCGACGGGTTGTGGTCCGATGGCGAGACGCATCAGGTGTGGATGAGCCACGGCGACCGGGTAACCCGGCTCGCTCCCGGTTTCCGCCCGGTCGCAGCAAGCGAGGGCTCACCCTTTGCCGTCATCGCCAACGACGAGCAGCGCATCTACGCCACCCAGTTTCACATGGAAGTGGTGCATACGCCCGGCGGCGCCAAGCTGCTCAAGAACTTCGTCCGCCATGTCTGCGGCCTCGCCGGCGATTGGACCATGGCCGAATTCCGCAAGACCAAGATCGCCGAAATCCGCGCGCAGGTTGGAAAGGGCAAGGTCATCTGCGGCCTTTCCGGCGGCGTCGATTCGGCTGTCGCTGCGGTGCTGATCCACGAAGCCATCGGCGAGCAACTGACCTGCGTTTATGTCGATCACGGGTTGATGCGCCAGGGCGAAAGCGAGCAGGTCGTCTCGCTGTTCCGCGGCCATTACAACATTCCGCTGATCCACAAGGATGTCTCGACCCTGTTCCTCAGCGGCCTAGCCGGCATCACCGATCCCGAGGCCAAGCGCAAATTTATCGGCAAGACCTTCATCGACGTGTTCGAGGAGGAGGCGCGGGGGATCGGCGGCGCCGCATTCCTGGCTCAGGGCACGCTTTACCCCGATGTAATAGAATCGGTGTCGTTCACCGGCGGACCCTCGGTGACAATCAAGAGCCACCACAACGTCGGCGGCCTGCCCGAGCGGATGAACATGCAGCTGGTTGAGCCTTTGCGCGAATTGTTCAAGGACGAGGTCCGCGAACTTGGCCGCGAGCTTGGCCTGCCAGAGATCTTCGTCGGCCGCCACCCGTTCCCCGGCCCCGGCCTCGCCATCCGCATTCCGGGCGAAGTTACCCGCGAACGCTGTGACATCCTGCGCAAAGCCGACGCGGTTTACCTCGAGGAAATCCGCAGCGCCGGCCTGTACGATGCCATCTGGCAAGCCTTCGCCGTGCTACTGCCCGTGCGCACCGTCGGCGTGATGGGCGACAGCCGCACCTACGACAACGTCTGCGCCCTGCGCGCGGTAACCTCGACCGATGGCATGACCGCGGATATCTATCCTTTCGACGCGGCGTTCCTCAGCCGGGTGGCGACGCGGATCATCAACGAGGTCAAGGGCATCAACCGGGTAGTGTATGACTACACCAGCAAGCCGCCAGGGACGATCGAGTGGGAATGAACAGGGCTAGCGGCTGGCAAAAAGTTGCCGTCGACTGACAATGCTCTACTGAGCTTTTCCCGCCATCAGACCTATCAGCCTCGCAGCGAGCTCTACTTGGCGGAACGGCTTGAGGAGGCGAGGCATGGTAGGCTCAACACCCCCAGATTCCGCAAATCCTGACACTAGTAATACTGGTACGCCGGGCCGCTGTTGTTGAACCAGGCCGGCGAGATCGACACCGGTCATTCCCGGCATCAGGTGGTCGGTAACGAGCACGTCGAAATGGGCGCCCCGACCTATAGCGACTAGCGCCTCTTCAGCCGACGCGGCCTCTACAACGTCGAACCCCAGTTCGGTCAGCATGTCCGCGGTGCTCATCCGCACCAGATCGTCATCGTCAACCAGTAACGCTGTTCCCACCATCTTGGGACCGGCCGCGGGCCGGTCTTCTTCGGGGCGGGATGGAACCCTGGCATTGACCGGCAGCCAAAGCGTAACATCCGTACCACGCCCAGGCTGGCTAGTAATATCAAGCGCCCCGCCCAGCTGCGCCGCCAGCCCGTGCGCCATCGAGAGGCCCAAGCCCGTACCCTTGCCGACGCCCTTGGTGGAAAAGAACGGCTCGATCGCCTTGGCCAGGGTTGCCTCATCCATGCCCGCGCCGGTATCGGCAATCGACAGCCGGATATACGGACCCGGCACCAACGCGGTCCGATGTCCCGGTTCGACAATTTCGGCAGCCGCCGAAATTCGAAGTGTGCCGCCCGACGTCATCGCGTCTCGCGCATTCACGCTGAGATTGAGGATCGCCATCTCAAGCTGATTGGGATCCGCGGTTGCCGTCGGCAGGTTCTCAGCCACATCGACTACGACCTCGATCTGCGGACCCGTCGTGCTGGCGATCAAATCCAGCATGCCCGTCACCAGGCTCGCGACATCGACCGACACCGCCTGCAGCGGCTGGCGCCGAGCAAACGAAAGGAGGCGCTGGACCAGTGTTTTGGCGCGATCGGCGGACTGCAGCGCCCCTTCGATCAAGCGTTGCTCGCGCTCGCCGCCCACTCCCCGGCGCTGCAGCATGTCGAGGCCGCCGATGATCGGCGTCAGCAGGTTGTTGAAGTCATGGGCGACGCCGCCGGTCAGCTGACCCATCGCTTCCAGCTTCTGGGATTGACGAAGGGCGGCTTCGGCCTGTCGGCGCGCCGTGATATCGACCGCCTCCGGCACGATCGCCACAACCATACCGCTTGGGTCGCGGACGGGCCGCATCGAGAAATCGAAAATGCGCTGACCGGTGGGCAGGTTGACCATCACCTCTTGGCGAAAATCATTGCCCGCCGCCAC
>JANLQW010000099.1:0-9366 GCA_031368085.1 Novosphingobium sp.
TCGCGCTGGGCGAGGAAGGGCTGAAGCAGCATATCAAGACCATCGGGCTATTCAACGGCAAGGCGAAGAATGTCATCGCCCTGTCCGAAATTCTAGTGCGCGAGCACGGCGGCGAGGTGCCTGCCGACCGCGATGTGCTCATTACGCTCCCCGGAGTCGGTCGCAAGACCGCCAATGTCGTGATGAACTGCGCCTTTGGAGCGGAGACCTTCGCGGTCGACACCCATATCTTCCGCGTTGGCAACCGCACCGGCCTCGCCCAGGGCAAGGATGTGCTGGCTGTCGAGAAGCAACTTGAGAAGAAAGTTCCGCAACCGTTCCGGGTCGGGGCGCATCATTGGCTGATCCTGCATGGGCGTTATATCTGCAAGGCCCGCACGCCCGAATGCTGGCACTGCCCGGTAATTGACCTTTGCGCCTATAAGGCCAAGAACCTGGCCAACAAAAAGGAACGTGGAGCCGCAACGAGCGTTTCAGCTTAACCCAAAACTGCCATAAACCGCCGCTGAAGGAAAATGCCATGCGCCGCCCGCTGCTTGCCCTCACCCTTCCCCTCCTGGCCCTCGCCGCTTGCACTTACGACCGGCCCGGAGACCGCGGCCCCTATGTACCAGCCGCGCGGATCACCGGCCCTGCTGAAAGCTGCGTGTCGCTCACCCAGCTGCGCGAATCGCGCGTACGCGACGACTTTACGATCGACTTCATGCGCGATGGCCGGCGCGCCTGGCGCAATGTGCTGCCCAACCGCTGCTCGGGGCTGAAGAGCCGCGACTCCTTCACCTACAAGACATCGCTCAGCCAACTGTGCAGCACCGACATCATCTATGTCCTGGAAAACTACGGCGGCAGCCTGGAGCGCGGGTCCGGCTGCGGGCTGGGCCAGTTCGTGCCGGTCGAGCTGGAGCCTCGCCGCTAACGCTCGCTCCGCGCCGAGATCACCGTCGCGGCAACCAGATCGCCGACCACGTTGAGCGTGGTGCGGCACATGTCGAGGAAGCGGTCGACGCCCAAAATCAGGCCGATTCCTTCCGGTGGCACGCCCACCGAGCCGAGAATCAGCGCGATCACCGGCAGCGACCCGGCCGGAACCCCCGCCGTGCCGATGCCGGCCAGGATGCACACCAGCATGACGAACAGCTGATCGCTCAAGCCCAGCTGCACCCCGAAGAACTGAGCGAGAAACAGCACGGTCACCCCCTCGAACATGGCTGTGCCGTTCTGGTTGGCGGTCGCGCCAATGGTCAGAACGAAGCGCGAGATGCGTGGCGGCAGCTTGAGCCGGGTTTCGGCGACGCGCAGCGCGGTCGGCAGGGTTGCGTTCGACGATGAGGTGGCGAAGGCCATGACCGTCGCCTCCTGGGTCTCGCGGAAAAAGGCGATCGGGTTTTTGCGGGCAAGAAACGCCAGCAGCGCCGGGTAAACGACGAACATCTGGATGGCCAGCGCTAGCAGCACCACCCCGACATAAGCGGCGAGCTTGACGATCAGCTCCCAGCCGAACTGGGCGGCAAGATTGAACATGAAGCAGAAAATGGCGAAGGGTGCGAGCTGGATGACCAGCCCGATCAGCCGCATCGAAACCTCGAATACCCCCTCGAAAACCTGCTTCAGCGGCTCGGTGCGCCGACCCTGCACCAGCAGCAGGCCGATGCCGAAGAACAGCGCGAAAAACATCACCGCCAGCACATCGTTCGCGCTCATCGCGGCGATCAGATTGGAGGGCACGATATTGATCAGCGCATCGACCCCGGTTTTGGCCTCGCCCGATTTCTGGATGATCCCCGCCGCCCCGGCACTTGCTTCGCCGATCATCGCGCGCGCCGCAGCAGGATCGACGCCTGCACCGGGCTGCAGCAGATTGACTACCGCCAGGCTTACGGCGACGGCGATCCCGGATACCACTACGGTATAAGCCAGCGTCTTGAGGCCGATGGACTTGAGTGCGCCGATCTCGCCCATCTCGGCAATGCCGACGACCAGCGCCGAGAACAGCAGCGGCAGCACCAGCATGAACAGCAGCCGCAGGAACAGCTGGCCGATCGGGTTGGTGACATAGGTGACGACCATGTCGAGCCAAGCGGCATCGCGCGCGCCAGCGTAGACCGCCAGCCCGCCAAACAGTCCGAGCAGGAAGCCGATGAGGATTCGCCATTGCAGGCGGCTATGGCCGGGCGCGACCTGCGGCGTATCGTCGCGAAGTGCAGCTTCGGCCATGGACTTTTCCCCTGTGAAATCCGAACTCCGGCTTGGTGGAACGATCACAAGATCCGGCCCGAACCCCGTCTATGCTGAGCTTGTCGAAGCACTGGCCTTTTCTTCGTGCCTCGTGCGCAATCGCTTGAAGAAAAAGCAGTCCTTCGACAAGCTCAGGATAGTCGGGTTTGAAGATAATTATGCATATTATCCGACCATCGCCCTAGCCCTTCAACCCCGCCTCGGCGATCCGCCGATAGATTCGCGCCAGCACGTCGAGATCGGCAATCGCCACCGCCTCGTCGCGCTTATGCATGGTGGCATTGCTCAGGCCGAATTCGATCACCGGGCAGAGGGCGCGCAGGAAGCGGGCATCGGATGTGCCGCCGGTGGTCGAGGCTTCGGGACAGAGCCCGGTCTCCGCCTCGACCGCCGTTTGCACCAGTTCGGAAAACGGACCCGGCGGGGTTAGAAAGGCCTCGCCGGAAACCACCGCCCGGGCGCTGCCGCCGTGGCGGGCGGCGATCTTGGTCACTAACGCGGCAAGGCTTTCGCCGGTGTGGATATCGTTGAACCGGATCGAGACGCGCGCGTTCGCCCGGGGCGGAATGACATTCGTCGCCGGATTGCCGACGCCGATGTCGGTAATCTCGAGGTTGGAGGCCTGGAACCACTCGGTGCCCTCATCCAGCACCAGCGCATCGAGTTCGGCGAGCAGGGCGACCAGGCGCGGCGCCGGATTGTCGGCGCGCTGCGGATAGGCGACATGCCCCTCGCTCCCCAGCACTTCCAGCCAGATGTTGACCGAGCCGCGCCGACCGATCTTCATGGTGTCGCCGAGCCGGCCCGCCGAAGAGGGCTCGCCGACCAGGCACAGATCGGGGATCGCGCCGACCAGCCGCATATGCTCGATCAACGCTACCGTACCGTATTTTGCCGGGCCTTCCTCATCGCCGGTGATGATCAGGCTGAGTGTACCGGCCTCGACCGGAATGTCGCGCGAGGCAGCGACCATGGCGGCGATCGCGCCTTTCATGTCGACCGCGCCGCGCCCATGCAGCAGCTCGCCGCGCCGCTCGGGGAGGAACGGACCCGAAGTCCAGCCCTCGCCCGGCGGCACTACATCGACGTGCCCGGCGAAGGCGAAATGGCGGCTGCCTTCCGGGCCCTGGCGGCAAGCGAAGAGGTTCTCGACTGGCCCGTCGGGCAATTCGCCGCTGACCGCGCGATGGACGGCAAAGCCCAGCGGGATGAGCTGCGCCTCGAGGCAATCGAACACCAGCCCCGCCGCCGGCGTGACGCTCGGGCAGGCAATCAGCGCTTCGGTGAGTTCAAGGGCGGAAAGGGGTTCAGGCATGTGTGTCGCTTGGCATATGGACTAAGCAAGGCCGACACAAGCATGTGCGCAGCGATGCCGGGGCTCGATGTGGAACGCTGCTTGGGGTCAACCGCCGCGCAACACCTTAGCCGGGGTCTCGAACTGCTCGATCACCCAGTCCTCGCTTTCCGCGGCGGCGACCCAGGCCTGCAACCATTCATGCTCCCACACCGCTTGCATATAGGCGACGGCGAAGCCCGGCACCGGCACGCCGTAGGTGATGAAGCGGCTGACCACCGGCGCGTAGATGATGTCGGCGGCGCTGAAAGTGCCGAACAGATAGGGCCCGCCCTGGCCGAAGCGCGCCCGCGCCTCGGCCCAGAGTGTCAGGATACGGACAACATCGGCGCGAGCATCCTCGCCGATCTCGGCACCCTCCACCCGCTTGCGGATATTCATCGGACACTGACGGCGCAGCGGCAGGTAGCTTGAATGCATTTCCGCGACAATCGAGCGGGCCATCGCGCGGGCATCGTCCGGCTTGGGCCAGAACCGCTCGCGCCCGACCTTGTCGGCGAGGAATTCGATGATCGCGAGACTGTCCCAAACCACCGCCTCGCCGTCCCACAGCACCGGCACCTTGCCCGATGACGGCGCGAGTTCGTCCTGGCGCTTCTGCACCTCCCAGTCATCGCCGTAGATCGGCACGGTGATTTCCTCGAAGGGGAGCCCCGATTGCTTGCACGCCAGCCAGCCGCGCAGCGACCAGCTCGAATAGTTCTTGTTGCCGATGATGAGTTTCATAGGGGCAAGGCTAACGGTTCAGACTTGGCGTGTCGAGAATGAACGCTTTGGGGCCAGAGTTGCGTGTGCTTCGACAAGCTCGGCATGATCCTTCGACAAGCTCAGGATGAGCGGGGTTTGGGATGAATTTCATTCACAACATCCGCTCAGCCTGAGCCTGTCGAAGGCCCAGCTCACACCTCCGCATCGCCCAGCACCGCCGTGCGCAGATCCTCGATACCCATGCCTTTTTCCGCCGAGGTTACCAGCACCTCCGGATAGGCCGCCGAATGCTTGCGCGCCTCCACCTGAACGCTGGCCAGCACCGCGTCCAGCTCGCTCGCCTTGATCTTGTCCGCCTTGGTCAGCACCACGCGGTAGCCGACCGCCGCTTCGTCGAGCAGCTTCATCATCTCGGCATCGACCGGCTTTATCCCGTGGCGGCTATCTATCAGCAGCAGGGTGCGCTTCAGCACCACCCGCCCGCGCAAAAAATCGCGCACCAGCCGCCGCCAGTTCTCGACCACTTTGAGCGGCGCCTTGGCGAAGCCATAGCCGGGCATATCGACCAGCCGCAGCACAGTCGGCTCTCCGACTTCGAAGAAATTCAGCTCCTGCGTCCGGCCGGGCGTCACCGAGATGCGGGCAATCGCCTTGCGATTGGTCAGCGCGTTAAGCAGCGACGACTTGCCGACATTGGAGCGGCCGCAGAAGGCGATCTCCGGCACTTCCGCATCGGGCAGGAATTTCAGTGCCGGCGCGCTCTTGAGAAATTCCACCCTGCCCGCAAACAGGCGGCGCGCCCGTTCGGCAAGTTCGGGCTCGCCGATCACTTGCCCGGACGCGCCGCCGCTCGCGCGGCATCGGTCGATTCCTTTTCCGCCTGCGCCTTCATTTGCGGATGCTTCGAATAGAGATATTTTTGCTGGGCGATGGTCAGCAGGTTCGAGGTGATCCAGTAGAGCAACAACCCGGCGGCGAACGGCGCCATGACGAACATCATCATCCACGGCATCAGCGCGAAAACCTGCTGCTGTATCGGATCGGGGGGTGCCGGGTTCAATTTGAACTGCAGCCACATGGTGATGCCGAGCAGCACCGCCAGTATGCCGATGCCGAGGAAGCTGGGCGGGGTGAACGGCAGCAGTCCGAACAGATTGAGGATCATCAGCGGATCGTGCGCTGACAGGTCCTTGATCCACAGCGCAAACGGCTGGTGGCGCATCTCGATTGCGACGATCAGCACCTTGTAGAGCGCGAAGAACACCGGGATCTGCAGGAAAATCGGCAGGCAGCCGGCCAGCGGATTGACCTTCTCCTGCTTGTAGAGCGCCATCGTCTCCTGCTGCAGCTTCTCGCGGTCATCCTTGTGGCGCTCCTGCAGCGCCTTCATCTTCGGCTGGATCGCCCGCATCGCCGCCATGCTGGCGAACTGGCGCTGGGCGATCGGGTACATGATGCCGCGCACGATCACAGTGAGCAGGATGATCGCCACGCCGAAATTGCCGACCGCCTTGAACAGGGCAGTCAGCAGCATGAATATCGGCTTCTCGAACCAGAAGAACCAGCCCCAGTCGATGGCAAGGCCAAAATTGGCGACCCCGGCATCCTCATAGCGGTCGAGCACCGCGCTCTCCTTCGCCCCGGCGAATAAGCGGGTGGTGCGAGTGAGCTGCTGGCCGGGCGCGAGCACGGTGTCCTGATAGATCACGTTGGCGAGATAGATGCCCTTGCCAAGCGCCCGGAAATCGCTGGTGGCGGGCACCTTGTCGGGAATCAGCGCACTCATCCAGTAGATGTCGGTAAAACCCAACCAATCGGGCCTGCCCTGGTTGAGCACAACCCCCGCCTCGCGCACGTCCTTGTAGTTCGGGCCGAACTTGACCGACTGATCGAACGCACCGAGCGGGCCTGAATGGACGTTCCAGGTATCGACGCTGGCGGTCTGGTCGGTGCGGTTGATCTGGGCGATCGGCCGCAGCGTAACCAGCGCGGGGCCGCTGTTGGTCACGGTCTGGGTGACGGTCAGCAGATAATCGCTGTCGATAGCGTAGCGGATGGCGAAAGTCTGGCCGGTGCTGTTGGTCCAGCTGAGCGTGACCGGCGTTTGCGGTGTCAGCCTGGCGCCGACCGGAGCTGCCCAGGGCGTCGCTGCATCGGGCAATTGCACGCCGCTGCCCGCCCAGCCGAACTGCGCGAAGTTTTGCGCCGGCGTGCCGGCCGGCGAGAAGATCCGCACCGGCCCGCTGTCTTTCTTCTCGGTCGCGGTATGACGGTTGAGCGTGAGATCATCAACCAGTGCGCCGATCGGGTTGAGCGAACCGGTAAGGCCCGGCGCGGCGATCCTGATCCGCAAGGGCGATGCCAGCGCGGTCTTGATGTCCTTCGCCTCCAAGGCGATTGCAGCCGGACTGGTGAGGCCGCCCTCGCGGGTCGGCTTGGCAGGGGCAGGCGAATCGGCGCTGGCCGATGCAATTGCAGCAGGTTGGGTCTGGCCGGCTTGCGGGTAAAAATACCGCATCCCCGCATCCCAGCCAAACAGGATCAGGGCAGTCAGTACAACCGCCAGGATGATATTACGCTGATTGTCCACGAGGGCTCTCTATCGTCTTTTCGTCAATGCCAGGTGATGGCGCCCCGTGTTTACGGAACCGGGTCATAGCCGTGCCCGCCCCAAGGCTGGCAGCGCAATAGCCGCTTCGCCGCCAGCCAGCCACCCTTAATCGCACCATATTTTTGCACGGCCTGGATGGCGTATTCCGAGCAGCTCGGGGCATAGCGGCAGGTCGGCGGAAGGATGCGCGAAGGGCCCAGTTGCCAGGCCCGGGCGATGAGGATGAGCAGTTGTTTCATCGCGGCTTCCTGCGCCGCGGCGGATCGCCCTTGCCCGCGCTCGCCCGCTCCAGCGCCGCCAGCAGTTCGCCGCGCAGCGCGGCAAAGTCGCGCTCGATCCCACCTTCACGGCCGATCAGCACATGGTCGGTGTCGGCCAGGCCGTGCTGGGGCAGGAGTTCGCGAATCAGCGCGCGGAAGCGCCGCTTCATGCGGTTTCGCACCACGGCGTTGCCGATGCGTTTGGTAACGGTGATGCCGTATCGCAGTCCCGCTCCGGCATTGCCATTGGCCAGCAGGACGAAGCCCGGGCGGGCGATGCGCAATCCGCGGTTGGCGGCGAGGAAATCGGCGCGCCGCGTCAGAACGGCGGGTTTGGCCCGGTCGACGGGAACCGGAGCGGTCAGGCCGACAGCTTCTTGCGGCCCCGGGCGCGACGGGCGCGCAGCACATTGCGGCCGCCCACTGTCGAACTGCGCAAGCGAAAGCCATGGCGGCGGGCGCGGACGAGATTGCTGGGCTGAAACGTGCGCTTCATCGGGAAAGCCTCTAAAAATAGACGGGCAACGCCGCATAAAGGTAGGCGCTGCAAGGCTGGCCCGTTAGTTGACCGCCAGCACAGTGTCAACCTGCCGCGCAGGCCGTTCGGCCGCATCGAGCCGGACCCAGAACGCCATTTCCGCCGCCGTCAGCCATTTCGCATCGGCATTGGGCACCGAATTGGTCATCGCGTAGAATGCGCTGGCCTGCGCCTCGCTCATCCCGATGGCGCGGTAATAGTCGATATAGAGGCGGTTTTCCGGCGCGTCGGCGGCAAAGTTCCGGGGCTCATGGCCGTCTTCGTCGGCCCAGCTGTGAACCGCAAATTCAGCCCCCGGATCGGCGATGCGCCGGGAGCCGGCCAGAAAAAGCTCTACCGCGCCAGACCGCACCGAGCCGCCGCCCGGCACATGCATGGCGATGCCGCGCGCATGGATCATCATCCCCAGCCTGAGGTTGGCGCGGTCGTCGTCGGTGCCGGGACATTCGATCATCTCGATTGTGCGGATGTGCGGAAAGACCCGCAGCATCGCGGCAAACTGACCAGGCGAGCCGGTATCGGTCGCTGCGACCAGCGCTGCGCGGGCGCCGTCGAGCACGCGAAATGGCCCGTAAGTGGCGATGCCGCTGGGCAGTGCGGGCGATGGTTGAGACTCGACGAACCGGTCGCTGCCCAATTGCGCGACGACGCCCGTTTCCTCAATCACGTCCTCATAGACCACGCTCTGTGCCGCGAGCGGCGACGCAGCGGCGGCAAACAGGGCAATGAGCAGAATGGCAATCCGTCGCATGGCCGCAGTCTGGGGCATGCGGACTTGCGCGAGTCCTTATGGGGAGAGTTAAGATGGGGTATCGATGAAGTTCTGAAACTGGCATTCTGCGCCAGCATCAAGCAATTTCCGAACCACCCCTCGACAGCCGCCTCGCTCTCGGCCATCAAACCCTCGGGAAAATACGGGGGTTCGCAGTGGTCGCGCTGGTTTCGACGGTCGCCTATCTTGGGCTGGAAGCGCGCGGAGTCGAGGTGCAGTGCCAGATTGCGCCGGGCATGCCCGGCTTCCATCTGGTGGGCCTGCCAGACAAGGCGGTGAACGAAAGCCGCCAGCGCGTCCAGGCGGCGCTCTCCTCCATGGGGCTGTCGCTACCGCCCAAGCGTATCATCATCAACCTCTCCCCTGCCGACCTGCCCAAGGAAGGCTCGCATTACGACCTGCCCGTCGCGCTCGCTCTGCTCGCCGCAATGGGAGTGACCGATGCCGAACAGATTTCCGAATATGTCGCGGTGGGCGAACTTGCGCTCGACGGTCGGATCATTGCCTCACCGGGCGTGCTGCTCGCCGCGATCCATGCCTCGTGCGAAGAAAAGGGGCTGATCTGCCCGGCTGGCCAAGGATCGGAAGCGCGCTGGGCCAGCGGCATCCCGATCCTCGCCGCGCCAAACCTCATCAGCCTGCTCAACCATCTCAAGGGTACGCAGGTGCTGCCCATCCCCCAACCCGGCAAGGCCGAGCCGCCCAGACGGGGCCCGGACCTGGCGATGGTCAAAGGGCAGGAAACAGCCAAGCGCGCGCTGGAAATCGCCGCCGCGGGCGGGCACAATTTGTTGATGATCGGCCCGCCGGGCGCCGGCAAATCTCTGCTGGCGAGCTGCCTGCCCGGCATTCTGCCTGAGCTTACCCCGGCCGAAGCCCTCGAAACCT
>JANLQW010000065.1:0-1886 GCA_031368085.1 Novosphingobium sp.
CGAGACGGCCGCCGCAATTGATCCGGATGCCCTCGGCGCCGAGCCGCATCGCCGCCTGCACCGCGCGCTTCATGGCGCGACGGAACGCAATCCGGCGCTCGAGTTGATCGGCGATGCCCTGCGCGACGAGGCGCGCATCGATTTCCGGCTTGCGGATCTCGACGATGTTGAGGCTGACTTCCGACGCGGTCATCTTGCCCAGGATCGACTTCAGCTTCTCGATGTCCGAGCCCTTCTTGCCGATGATCACGCCGGGGCGCGCGGCATAGATGGAAATGCGGCACAGCTTGGCCGGACGCTCGATCACCACCTTGGAGATCGCCGCCTGCGGCAGGATCTTCATGATGTGCTTGCGGATCCTGAGATCCTCGAGCAGCAGACGGCCATAATCCTGGCCTTCGGCATACCAGCGGCTGTCCCAGGTGCGGTTGATCTGCAGCCTGAGGCCGATCGGATTGCTCTTGTGACCCATCGCTCAGGCCTCCTGAACTTCGCGGACGACAATGCGCAACCGCGAAAATGGCTTGAGGATACGGGTCGACTTACCGCGTCCGCGCGTATGGAAACGCTTCATGGTGATCGACTTGCCGACGCTCGCCTCGGCAACCACCAGCGAATCGACGTCGAGATTGTGGTTGTTCTCGGCATTGGCGATCGCGGATTCGAGCACCTTTCGTGCCTCCATCGCCATCGCCTTCTTGCAGAAGGTGAGGATGTTCATCGCGTCTTCGGCCCGTTTCCCGCGGATCAGCCCGGCGACAAGATTGAGCTTCTGCGCCGACCCGCGAATCTGCGTGCCGACCGAAAGCGCCTCGTTGTCAGCCACCCGGCGCGGAGATTTTTCCTTGCCCATCAGCGCTTGCCCTTCTTGTCGGCGGCATGCCCGGGAAAGGTCCGCGTCGGCGCGAACTCACCCAGCTTGTGACCGACCATGTCTTCGTTGACCGAGACCGGGATGAACTTGCGGCCGTTGTAGACGCTGAACGTCAGACCGACGAACTGCGGCAGAATTGTCGAACGCCGCGACCAGGTCTTGATCGGAGCGGCGCGGGTTGTCTGATCCTGCACAGCTTCTGCCTTCTTCAGCAGGTGCAGATCGACAAAGGGGCCTTTCCAGACGGAACGTGCCATGGCGGGCTTACCACTTCTTCTTCGCGTGACGCGAACGGATAATCATCTTGTCCGTCTGCTTGTTGTTGCGGGTGCGGGCGCCCTTGGTCGGCTTGCCCCAGGGCGTGACGGGATGACGGCCACCGGACGTGCGGCCTTCGCCGCCGCCGTGCGGATGGTCGACCGGGTTCTTGGCAACACCCCGGGTCAACGGCCGGCGGCCCTGCCAGCGAGTCCGGCCAGCCTTGCCGAAGTTCTGGTTCTGGTTGTCCGGGTTCGACACCGCGCCAACCGTACCCATGCAGTCACCGCGCAGATAGCGCTGCTCGCCCGAGTTGAGCCGGACGATGACCATGCCCCGGTCGCGGCCGACGAGCTGAACGTAAGTCCCGGCCGAACGGGCAATCTGCCCGCCCTTGCCTGGCTTCATCTCGACGTTGTGAATGATGGTGCCGACCGGCATCTGACTGAGCGGCATGGCGTTGCCCGGCTTCACATCCGTCTTTTCGCCGGCAACCACCGAGTCGCCCACCGCGAGCCGCTGCGGCGCGAGGATATAGACCTGCTCGCCGTCGGTATATTTGATCAGCGCGATGAAGGCGGTGCGGTTGGGATCGTATTCCAGGCGTTCCACAGTTGCGGGCATGTCCCATTTGCGGCGCTTGAAATCGATGATCCGGTACTTTTGCTTGTGGCCGCCGGCGATGCCCCGCGAGGTGACATGACCCTTGTTGTTGCGGCCGCCGCTCTTGTGCTTGCCTTCGGTCAGCGCCTTG
>JANLQW010000081.1:0-1565 GCA_031368085.1 Novosphingobium sp.
GCAGGCTGTCCTGCCCCGACAGCGCTTTGGACTGCACCGGCACGCCGAGCACCGGCAACTGGGTCAGCGAGGCGACCATGCCCGGCAGATGCGCCGCGCCCCCCGCCCCGGCGATGATCACCTTGAAGCCCTCGTCCGCCGCGCCCCTGGCGAAGGCGAACAGCCGGTCCGGGGTGCGGTGGGCGGAAATAATCCGCGCGTCATGCGTCACGCCAAGCTGGTCCAGCGCATCGGCGGCGCATTTCATCGTCGCCCAGTCCGACTGGCTGCCCATGACAATTGCGACTGGTGCCCCCATCGCCCCTATCGCTCCGACAGATAATAGCGCTCGAGCGCGTTGAGGCTGGCGTCCAGCTCGTAGACAATCGGCTGGCCGGTCGGAATCTCCAGACCGGTGATCTCGTCATCGGAAATCCGCGACAAATGCTTGACCAGCGCGCGCAGGCTGTTGCCATGGGCGGAGACCAGCACGGTCTCGCCGGCGATCAGCGCCGGGGCGATGGCGCTCTCCCAATAGGGCAGCACCCGGGCGATGGTGTTCTTCAGGCTCTCGGTCGAAGGTATCGCAATACCGGCATACCGCACGTCATTGCCCAGATCGAACTGCGATCCGGCGGCTAGCACCGGCGGCGGAATGTCGAAGCTGCGCCGCCAGATCTTGACCTGGTCCGCCCCGTGCTTCGCCGCCGTCTCGGCCTTGTCTAGGCCGGTGAGCCCGCCGTAGTGGCGTTCGTTGAGCCGCCAGTCCTTGTGCTCGGGAATCCACAGCCGCCCGGCGGCCTCCAGCGCGAAATGGAGCGTCCGGATGGCGCGGGTCTGGAGCGAGGTGAAGGCGAGGGTGGGGAGCATTTCCCTCTCCGCGAGCAGGCGGCCCGCAGCGCGCGCCTCCTCCTCGCCCTTGGCGGTCAGGTCGACATCCCACCAGCCGGTGAAGCGGTTTTCCAGGTTCCACTGGCTCTGGCCGTGGCGCACGAGGATCAGACGAGGCAAGATGGACGGCTCCCGGTTGCGCAAGCGGCTGGACCTAGCTTTTCGGCGAGGGTTTGGGAAGAGCAGGCTCGCCCGAAGTGCCGAGGATGCGCGCCTGCGCTTTGCGGCGATGCAGGTTCTCGCGCAGCTTGGCGGCCAGGCGCTGTTCGCGCGTCGGTTTGCCGGTGGTGGGCATGGCGCGTTCCTGCCGCGAGAGCGGGTCAAACGCAATACTGGCGGGCGGTTGCGGCTTGACAGTGCGGCGCGTCCCGGACAATAGCGCGCCCCTGCCCGGACCGGCCCGGGCGCGAGATAGTGCTCTGCCGGATTGTCTGAATGGTCACGCTGCCGTAGCTCAGTGGTAGAGCGCATCCTTGGTAAGGCTGAGGTCGGGAGTTCAATCCTCCCCGGCAGCACCATTCATTTCAATGCCTTAAAAGACTTTGTATGAGGAAATGTCCCTTCGGGGCAGCACCGGGGTAGCACGGTCGCTGCGCTTGGCGACTCAGGTAGCAAGATTATTCGCGAATGCAGGGCAGCCGCTTCGGCTATCCCGTCGAGTTACCAATCGCCGGGTCCCTGAAACGCTCTAGTGG
>JANLQW010000082.1:0-30412 GCA_031368085.1 Novosphingobium sp.
CGGCCACGTCGAGACGCTGACTGCGCGCGCGACCATCCTCGCCACCGGCGGCGCCGGCCGACCTATACTCCACCGCCCCGCGCGGCGCGACCGGGGACGGCATCGCGATGGCGTGGCGCGCCGGCTGCCGGATTTCCAACATGGAGTTCATGCAGTTTCACCCGACCTGCCTGTATAATCTCGAGGTCAAGAATTTCCTGATCACCGAGGCGGTGCGCGGCGAGGGCGGCCAGCTCAAGATTCCGCCTGGCCATCCCGGCGAGGGTGAGCGCTTCATGCCGCGCTTCGACGAGCGGGCGGAACTTGCGCCCCGCGATATCGTCGCCCGCGCCATCGATCATGAGATCAAGCGGCTGGGGCTCGACTACGTCCATCTCGACATCAGCCACCAGCCGGCCGACTTCGTGAAAGCGCATTTCCCGACGATCCACGAGAAGCTGTTGGGCCTGGGCATCGACATGACCAGGGAGCCGATTCCGGTGGTTCCGGCGCAACATTACACGTGCGGCGGCATCATCATCGATCTCGCCGGGCGCACCGATTTGCCCGGGCTCTATGCCGCCGGCGAATGCAGCGAGAGCGGGCTGCATGGTGCCAATCGCCTCGCCTCCAATTCGCTGCTCGAATGCTTCGTCTTCGGCGAATCGGTGGCCTCCGACATTCTGGAGCGCTGGGACAGCTTCGAGGCCCCGCCGCCGGTAAGCGGCTGGGATGCGAGCCGGGTGACCAATTCCGACGAGGAAGTGGTGATCAAACAGAACTGGACCGAGATCCGCCGCTTCATGTGGAACTATGTCGGCATCGTGCGCACAACCAAGCGGTTAGAGCGGGCGCAGCACCGGATTGAACTGTTGAGCGGCGAGGTCGCCGAATATTATGGCAGCTTTCGGGTTACGACCGATCTGATCGAACTGCGCAATCTGTTGCAAACCGCGGAACTGATCGTGCGTTCCGCACTCAAGCGCAAGGAAAGCCGGGGCCTGCATTATACGCTGGATTATCCGGGCCTTGCGGCTGAGGCCAAGGACACTGTCCTGGTGCCCTGAACGCCTCGCCGGGAACGGTGGCGACATCGCGCGATTGGCAGGAGTGGAGGGACTCGAACCCACGGCCCTCGGTTTTGGAGACCGATGCTCTACCAACTGAGCTACACTCCTGCGGGCGCGGGTGCCTCTAGAAGGTGAGAAGGGCGATGGCAAGGCTGTCCGCGCCGCGCAAGCTTGGGTCCGTCGATCAGGGTTTTGCCGGAGGGGTCTGTTTTTGCTATATTCGTCAGCGTGCATAGCCCCCATTCACCAGCCATTATCGATCCGGAGTTGCTGCTGCTCGCCTATCGCGGCGGCATCTTCCCGATGGCCGACAGCCGCGACGATCCGGAAATCTTCTGGGTAGAGCCCCGCCGCCGCGCGATCCTGCCGCTGGGCGGTTTGCACTGCTCGCACTCGCTCGCGCGAACGCTGCGGCGCGGGCGTTTCCGGGTAACCTGCAACGCCGCCTTCGCCCAAGTGATGCAGGCCTGCGCCGGGGCGCGACGCACCGGCACCGGGGAGAGCTGGATCAGCCGCCGGATCGAGGCGAGCTACATCCGGCTGCACGAGCTCGGCTTTGCCCATTCGGTCGAATGCTGGGACGGCGATGAGCTTGCCGGCGGACTTTACGGGGTCGGTTTTGACCGGGTGTTCTGCGGCGAGAGCATGTTCAGCCGGGCGACCGATGCCTCGAAAGTCGCGCTGGCCTGGCTGGTTATAACGCTCCGGCGGTCAGGGGCGACGCTGCTGGATTGCCAGTTCATCACGCCGCATCTCGCTTCGCTGGGCGCGGTGGAAATCAGCCAGAACCGCTACCTCGGGCTGTTGCAGGCAGCGCAAGCGCCTCAGACCGGGTCGGCCGCCGTTGCGGGTGACGCCGAGGGCAAGGGCGAGGGTGAAGGCGATGGTGTTGGCGAAGGTGAAGCGGGGGGCCTTGGCGCTGCGCTGGCGCTGCCGGCAGGCTTCGCCGCGCTGCTGGCGGATGCGGCGTCCTCTTCCTCGCCGGGAAACTTCATCGCGCAGTCCTTGACCCAGACGTCATAGACCGGGTGTTCGACGACGCTGAGCGAGGGTGAGTTTTTGAACATCCAGCCCGAAAACACCGTGCGCCAGGCCGGCTGCTCGCTGGCATTGGCCCGCTCCTCGACGAACACCTGAACGAACGCGCCGGTTTCGGGCGGTTTTTCCCAAGGCAGGGTGCGCTCGCAGGTCGCGACGCGGACGACGACATTACCGAACCGGCGCGATTCGCCGGACTTCATCACCATATCCTGGATGAGGTTGTTGCGCTTGTTGAGCAGGCCGATCGTCGCCACCCGGTCTTTCACCGGCGTGCCGAACTGGTTCTCTACTGCGGACAGAAGCGTGCCGCCGGACGTGGCGACCGCCTGCGGAACGTCAGTCGCCTTCGCCCGGTCCTGGTCCACCGCATCGGGCTCGCCGGAGCATCCGCCCAGCGCCAGCGTCAGCGCTGCGAGGGCGAGCGCCCGCCTCATCCGTCAGGCGTCCGGCGAGGTCATCAGCTTGTCACCATCCGGCGACCATGCTTCCTAGTCGCCGGTCGCGGGCGCGCGCTTGCCGCCGCGCTCCAGCGCGCCCTGGGGGCGATAGGCCTGCCCGGTGCCGGTGGCGTTGGGCGTATAATCAACCTCCCAGATGCGCGCGGGCGGGAGATGGCTTTCGGGCACGCCGTCATAGGAATTGTGCAGCCAGCCGTGCCATTCAGGCGGCACCCGGCTGGCATCGTTGATCCCCTCATAGATCACCCAGCGCCGCTCGCTGCCGCCGAATGGCTGATCGGTGGGGCGGCGCTTTTTCGCGCGGTAATACCGGTTTCCCTGCGCGTCGGTGCCGACGTGTTCGCCGGTCATCGCGCTGGTGATCAGCGTGCCGATGGTGGCACCGTCCCACCAGGTGAAGAGCTTGGAGAGAATTCCCATGGGCATGGCGCGTAGCGGATTTAAGGGCTCAGGGGCAAGGGGCGTTGTGTCAAGGCGCACTACCACTCCACATGGTCCCCCGGTCCGATGCCCAATTGCGCCGCGCGGCCGCCATTCGGCTCCAGCACTGCCGACACCGCGCCGGAGGACGCCAGCGATGCCTCGGAATAGGGCACGGTATTGGCCGCGATATTGAGGATGCGGCGGTCGGTGCCGATAAAAATGATGTCGAGCGGGATCACCGTGTTGCGCATCCAGAACGCGGCGGAGCGCGGCGGATTCATCGGAAAGATCATGCCTTCGCCCGCGCCCATCGCGGTGCGGAACATCAGTCCCTTCGCCTGTTCATCTGCGCTCCCTGCTATTTCCACCTGGAAGCGGTGCGCCTTGCCCGCAATGGTCACGGTGAGCGGGATCACCGGCAAGCCCGAGACGGGATGCGCCGTGCTCGCAGCGACGGGGGAGGAGGATGCCCCCGCACCGGCAGGCGGGGAGCAGGCGGCGAGCGCCAGCGGCGCTGCCCAAAGAATTCCGGTCAATCGCATGCGTCGTTCCCGATGGCCTGCGCGGCCCATTCCTCGGCCGCTTCGATGCTTGGCGCATCGACCAATTCGCGGGCGCTGTCGAGGGGGTGCCCGGCCCGCAGCATGGCACCGATCTGCTTCTCCCGCGCGGCGCGATCGGCAGGCCGGGGGCCGAACGGACCGAGCCGGCGTTTGCGCGCCATCACCAGGGCGGCGCGGCGGCGATCATCCTCAGCCGCCGGGGCCGCTGCCCGCGCTTCTTCGCCGATGCCCGCCGCGCCCAGCGCCTGCGACACCCGCCGCATGCCATAACCGCGCCGCAGCAGGCTGCCGGTTTTCGAGCGGGCATAGGCGGCGTCATCGACATAGCCCGAGGCGACGAAGCGTTCGACCACCGCGTCGATGGCAGGCTCCCCCTCGCCCGCCCAGCCGCGCTCGCGCAATTTGCGGTGCAGATAGGCGTCAAGCTTCGCCGCACTGACAGCGAATCGGGCGACATAGGCGAGCCCCAGCTCCTCCAGCCGAACAGCGGTCAGCGGCTTTGGCGGCGGTTTGTCACGGCGATTGCCGGGACGCTTTGTTGCGGATTGACCCATATCTGGCCATAATCGTGCCACAGTCACCCCCAAATAGGGAAGTCCGCGCGTGACCAGAAAGGGCTGTACGAACCGTGAGGCGCAAAAACCCTCCGGTCACCTGCTCTGCTCGCGCAATTACGGCAACTATAATAGCGGGTTACAACATATGTCCGACATAGCGACGCTCGCGCCGCCTGCCGAGATCATTCTTCTCCCCACGCCGAATATGGACAGCCTTCCCCGCCGTCATGCCGATTTCGCGACTTTCGCGGATGCGCTGGATTATGCGGCAAAGGGGCAGCTTGGCCTAAATTTCCACGATCCGCGCGGGGTTCTCATTCGGCCCTATCCCTATGCCGAACTGCGCCGCGATGCGCTCGAGGCGGCCTACCGTCTGATCGATCGCGGGGTGAAGCCGGGGGACCGCGTTGCGCTGATCGCCGAAACCGGGCCAGACTTCGCCGCCCTGTTCTGCGGCGCGATCTATGCCGGCGTATGGCCGGTGCCGCTACCACTGCCGACCAGCTTCGGCGGCAAGGACAGCTATATCGATCAGATCGCGGTGCAGATGACCAGCGCCGAGCCAACCCTGCTGCTGTACCCGGAAGAGCTGGCCGAACTGGCCGGCGCCGCTGCCGCCAAACAGGGCTGCGAAGGGCTCGCCTGGGAGGATTTCAGCCGAGAGACCGCGCCGCGCTGTGCTTTACCCGAATTGAAGCCCGACGATATCTGCTTCCTGCAATATTCCAGCGGATCCACCCGCTTTCCGCACGGCGTCGCGATAACCCACCGCGCCCTGCTCGCCAACCTCGCCGGGCACGGCCACGGCATGCAAGTGGGGCCGAACGACCGCGCGATCAGCTGGCTGCCGTGGTATCACGATATGGGGCTGGTCGGCTGCTTCCTCTCGTTGGTCGCCAACCAGGTCTCCTGCGACTACCTCAAGACCGAGGATTTCGCCCGCCGCCCGCTCGCCTGGCTGGATCTGATCAGCCGCAATCCGGGCTACAGCCTCAGCTATTCGCCGACCTTCGGTTACGACATCTGTGCTCGGCGCATCTCCAGCCAGACCCATGTATCCGAACGCTTCGACCTGTCGCGCTGGCGGCTCGCTGGCAACGGCGCCGACATGATCCGGCCTGACGTAATGCAGAATTTCGTCAACGTCTTCGCCGAGGCCGGCTTCAAGGCAAGCGCTTTCATGCCCAGCTACGGCCTGGCCGAGGCCACGCTCGCGGTCACCCTGATGCCGCCGGGCGAGGGCATCCATATCGAACTGGTCGAGGAAGAGCGCCTGTCCGGCACGCCGCGCGATCTCTCGCGCCCGGCCCGCTACCGCGCCATCGTCAATTGCGGCAAGCCGGTTCGCGGCATGAGGGTGGAGGTGCGGGGCGAGAGCGACAAGCTGCTGGCCGACCATCAGATCGGCAAGGTGTGGTGCACCGGCACCAGCCTGATGCACTCCTATTACCGCGATCCCGAAGCGACCGCCGCCTGCATGATCGGCGGCTGGCTCGATACCGGCGACATGGGTTATATGGCCAATGGCTATCTGTTCATTGTCGGCCGGGCGAAGGACATGATCATCATCAACGGCAAGAACCACTGGCCGCAGGACATCGAATGGGCGGTCGAACAGCTGCCTGGCTTCAACCACGGCGACATCGCCGCCTTCTCCCTGGAGAACGAGCACGGCGAGGAGGTGCCCGCCGTGCTCGTCCATTGCCGCGTCACCGATCCCGAGGAGCGGCGTAAGCTGCACGACCAGATCCGCGACAAGGTGCAATCGGTCACCGGCATGAAATGCGTTATCGAATTGATCCCGCCGCGCACCCTGCCGCGCACCAGTTCGGGCAAACTCAGCCGGGCAAAGGCGCGCAACCTTTATTTGGCGGGCGATATACAGCCGTACAGACTGGCGGCCTGAACAGGCAGGTTGCGCAGCCGGTTGCAGTTGCTGCTGGGGGAGCCCTTCTACGCGCCCTTTGTCATCAGCAGAGTATCGACAACCGAGGGATCGGCAAGCGTCGATGTATCGCCCAAATTCGTCGTATCCCCTTCGGCGATCTTGCGCAGAATGCGGCGCATGATCTTGCCCGAGCGGGTCTTGGGCAGTGCCGGGGCGAAGTGGATCACATCAGGCGTGGCGATCGGGCCGATTTCCTTGCGCACCCATTGGACCAGTTCCTTGCGCATCGTCTCGCTCTCGGCCTCCCCGGCATTCAAGGTTACATAGGCGTAGATGCCCTGACCCTTGATGTCGTGCGGCATGCCTACCACGGCGGCCTCGGCCACCCTGGCATGCGCGACCAGCGCGCTTTCGACTTCGGCGGTGCCCATGCGGTGGCCAGAGACATTGATCACGTCGTCGACCCGGCCGGTGATCCAGTAGTAGCCGTCCTCGTCTCGCCTGCAGCCGTCGCCGGTGAAATATGTGCCCTTGTAGGTGGAGAAATAGGTCTGGAAAAAACGGTCGTGATCGCCCCAGACGCTGCGCATCTGGCCGGGCCAGCTCTGCGTGATGCACAGGTTTCCCTCAGCCGCCCCGTCCAGCACCTGACCCTCGGCATCGACCAGCTGAGGCACTACGCCGAACATCGGGAATGAAGCTGAACCGGGTTTAAGGTCAGTCGCGCCCGGCAACGGCGTGATCATTGCACCGCCGGTTTCGGTTTGCCACCAGGTATCGACAATCGGGCAGCGCCCATCGCCGACCACGCGCCAGTACCACTCCCACGCCTCCGGATTGATCGGCTCGCCGACGCTGCCGAGCAGGCGCAGGGACGTGCGGCTCGTGCGCTTCACCCATTCGTCTCCCTCGCGCATCAGCGCGCGCAGGGCGGTGGGGGCACCGTAGAAGATGTTTACCTGATGGCGATCGACGATCTGCCAGAAGCGCGAGTGATCGGGCCAGTTGGGCACGCCTTCGAACATCACGCAGGTCGCGCCGTTGGCCAGCGGGCCGTAGACGACATAGGAATGCCCGGTGACCCAGCCGATATCGGCGGCGCACCAATAAACCTCGCCGGGCCGGTAATCGAACACGTAGTGATGGGTCATCGCCGCCCACGCGAGATAGCCGCCGGTGGTGTGCAGCACGCCCTTCGGCTTGCCGGTGCTGCCCGAGGTATAGAGAACGAACAGCGGGTCCTCCGCGCCCATTTCCTCAGGTAAGCAATGGGCAGTAGTGGCCTCGCGCTGCTCGTGCCACCAGTGGTCGCGGCCCGAAGCCATGGGGATCGTATTGTTCGCATGGCGGACAACCAGCACCGCGTCCACACCAGGGCATTGCGCCAGCGCCGCATCGACATTGGCTTTGAGCGGCACCAGCTTGCCGCCGCGCATGCCACCGTCGGCGGTGACGACCAGGCGCGAGTCGCAGTCCTGGATGCGCCCGGCCAGCGCCTCGGGCGAAAAGCCGCCGAACACCACTGAATGGATCGCGCCGATCCGGGTGCAGGCGAGCATGGCGATCGCCGCCTCGGGGATCATGGGCATGTAGATGGTGATGCGCTCGCCGCGCCCCGCGCCGAGCGCCTTTAGCGCATTGGCGAAGCGGCAGACCTCCTCGTGCAGCTCGCGGTAGGTCAGCTTGCGCTGCTGTGCGGGATCATCGCCCTCCCAGATGATCGCGGTGGTGTCGCCACGTTCGGCGAGGTGCCGGTCGAGGCAATTGGCCGAGACGTTGAGCGTGCCGTCGGCGAACCACTCGATGCCGAAGTCGGCCTCATCGAAGCTGCATTCGCCGAGCTGGGTCCACGGCTTGATCCAGTCGAGCCGAGCCGATTCCTCGCGCCAAAAGGCCTCCGGCTGTTCGATAGAGCGACGGTATTTTTCTGCATAACCAGCGGCATCGACATGGGCGCGCTTGGCCCATTCGGCGGGGACGGGGTGGATGGTGGACACGTGAACTCTCCCAATCTCCAGATCCGCCTTGTGTTCGAGGCATGGTGCCCCTCTGCAAGAACAAGTGCAGCCCTTTGACAAGCTCGGGTTAAGCGGACCTGCATATTATACGAGTGCAATTTGCACCGCGCCGGAATCGTCCTTGCAGCGAGTACGCGCCAGGATCAAGTGCCGCAGGGCTGGGCAATCAGGCAAAGGGCGGAAGGCGCAAGGCTGATATCGTCAAGCTTTTCCGCGAGCGCGCATTCCCCGGGGGCAACGCGTTCGCCCAGCACGCGCAGTTCGCCCTGCATCGGGATCGCCAGAACCGGCGCTTGCCGGTAACGCGCCAAGGTCGATGCATCGGGGGCGCCGTCAAGCCGGTCGAGCCGGAACAGCGGTCCGTCCACCAGCATGATCGCCCCGCGATCCGGAACCTTGCGGCGCAGGGAGCCTGGATGCGGCTCCCCGCGCGCAACCGCCAGCCCTTCGTCCAGATGCAGCTCGCGCGGGCGGCCATAATCGTAGAGTCGATAGGTTACTTCGCTGGTCTGTTGCACTTCGATCAGGCTGACGCCCGCGCCGATGGCATGGACGGTACCGGCCGGAATGTAAAAGAAGTCGCCAGCCCGCACCGAATGCCATTCGAGCAAATGCTCAATGCTGCCGTCGAGCGCCCCGGCATGCATCGCCTCGCGGGTGATGGCCTGGCGAAAGCCCACACCCAGCGCCGCTCCGGGTTCGGCATCGATCACCAGCCAGCACTCTTCCTTGCCATGGCCGGGGAGCTGCGCGTCGGAGGGGTGGACCTGAACCGATAATTTGTCGCTGGTGAAGAGGTATTTCACCAGCAGCTGCGGCAAGCCCGGCGGCGGCTCGAACCAGATTTCGCCGATGCGCTGACCGGCGGGCGCGTTGAACGGCGGGGGCAGAACGTCTCGGCCCCACGGTTTTTCGACCATGCGGATGGGCAGCGCAACGCTCACTGGTGAACTCTCATTGGTTTAGGGCACCGCCAAGTTTGCCGACCTTCTGCGCGCCCTCGGCAGTGGTCACCAGCACCTCCCTGCCATCGATGACGACGATCACGCCTTGGAGACCGATCACCGAAACCCGCAGCGAATCGCTGTCGACCAGCACATTGCGGCAGTCGATCAGTTCGGCGGGGCCGGTGACGCTGTTGCCGTCGGCGTCGCATTCTCGCGCGGCGTGGAGCGCCTGCCAGTTGCCGATGTCGGACCAGGCCATATCGGCAGGCACCATCGCGGCGCGCTCGGTGTTTTCCATCACAGCGTAATCGACTGATTCGCTGTCGATCGCGGCGAAGGCTGCGGCATCGGGATAGAACCGCTGCCCGTTCTCTCTGCCAGCTGCGACGGCCCGGCGCGCGGATTCGGCGATGGCGGGGCGATGCCGGGTGAGTTCGTCGAGGAAATCCTTGACCCGGAAGGCGAATATGCCGCCGTTCCAGGCGTAGGTTCCCTCGGCGAGAAAGGCGGTGGCGCGCTCCAGATTGGGCTTTTCGACGAACTGGGCGACGCGGAAGCCATGCTCGCCAACCGCCTCGCCGCGCTGCAGATAGCCGAAGCCGGTCTCCGGCGTGCGCGCCTCAATGCCAAAGGCGACCAGCCAGCCCTCCTCCGCCAGCGAAGCGGCGGCGCGGGCGGCAGCGGCGAAGGCGTCGCAATCGCCGATATAGTGGTCGCTCGGGCAGACCAGCATGACCGCATCTTCCGGCAGGCGCAGCGCGGCCAGGGCGATGGCCGCAGCCGTATTTTTCGCAGCGGGCTCGACTATGATCGCGGCGCCCGGGCTTCCGACCAGCTGCTGCTCGACATGTCCGAGATGCGCGGTGCCGGTCACCACCACCGGCGGATCAAAGCCGGCCTCGGCGGTGCAGCGCGCAAGCGTTGCCTCGAACAGAGTGGCCTCTCCGATCAGCGGCAGAAACGGTTTGGGTTTAACCGCGCGGCTGCGCGGCCACAGGCGGGTGCCGCTGCCGCCGCACAGGATCACGGGAATTATCGGATTAGGCATGGTTCCAATGTAATGCCCGATTGCGTCAAATGCTCCAACCGCTTTGATTTTTTTCGAGCGATGTCGGCGGGGTCTCACGTAGATTCGATGGTTGCCGATCAGAAATAGCGGGCAAGCTTGAACTGCACCCGGTGGCGCGTAGATTGATAATAGGCATAATTGGTCTTCACTTCGGAATATTGATATTCGACCGAAGGCGAGAAGCCGAGCACCCGGATTTTCCTCAGGCCAAGGTAGACGCGGGCCTGGTAGCGCCAATCCTTGCGGCTTTCAGGCGACAAGATATCGGGGGTGAAGGCATATTGCGGCTCATCGTAACGCGCATGACTCACCCCGCCGGAGATTCCGGCATTGACCCCGAGCGGTAGCTCGCCGCCAATCCCGAGGTTAATCCCGACGGTGGTGTTGGAAAATGCCGCCAGCTTCATGACATCGCGCCGCGCGAACAGGCTGGCTGAGGCAATCGCGGATTTGGCGACGACGTGTTCGTAGGTGGCCGCCCCCCCCAGCTGCCAGCCGCGGAAGCCGTCGCCAAAGGCTGAATCGGTGTGGCGGCCGTCGATCTGCAATCCTATGCGCTGGCTTGGGCCAAGATCGTGCTGCAGGCCGAGTTTTGCGCCAAACTGGCGTGCAGCCAGGTTGCCGCCGTACCAACGGTACAGCACAACTCCCTGGAGCGTCAGATTGGTTGTGGCGCCGAGCCGCCATTCCGGACCAGCGGCCAGCTGGACCGAATAGTCATCGGCTTGTTTACCTTTGTAATTAACCATAGTGGCATCGAGGTCGATGACAATTGCGGCGCGTTCTGAGGTCGGAAGGCGCAGGCTGCCATAGGTGCTCGCTGTCAGCCCGGTGCCCGAGCGCGCACGCGCAGTGTCGTCCAGCGAGATCGGAAGTCGGTCCGGACCGAAATTGATGTCGACCGACTGCGCGTTGGTCGCCGAATTGATGTTGGTGTCGGGCGCCAGTCCGAAATCAAAGCCGAACTGCCAGCTGCGCTTGCTGCGGATGATGCTGCGTGCGTTGCTGATCGCGCGGGCGATCTCCTCGGGCAATTGTCCGTCGTTCTGGGCCAGCCGCAGATGATAGTCCGCCGCCGGCATGTCGCCCTGCGCCATCAGCGCCTTGGCGAGCTCCAGGCGGACCCGGGTCTCGCCGGGCCGGTCCTTGAGAATTTGACGGAACCGGCGTGCCGCAGCTTTCGGATCGCCAGTTTCCAGTGCGATTAGGCCCTCGAGGAAATTGTACGGGACGGTCATCTCCGGCGCCTGGCGGAGCGCTGCGACCAGGGGGCGAGCCTCGGCGTATTTGCTGTCCATGACCATCCGGCTGGCGATGGTCAGCAGTTGCTGAGCGGAAAGGCGGTAGCTGCACACCCCGGCCTGGCAGTTGGAAGAAGCGGTAGTGGGCTCGACGCTCGGCGCGGAAGCATCGAGGCTGACTGGCTGGAACTGCAGTTCCTCGCTGAACGCTGCGGTTGCATACAGACCGTGCGCCATCGCCAGGGCCACGGCAGCCCCGCGACGCTGCGTCGACGGCGGCATTATTTCTTGCCGACGAAGGCGCCGAGAACGTCGATCCGCTCGTCCGGATTGCCGCCGGCGATGTGGAATCCGCCGCCGATTTCATTGACCGCAGGACCGTAGAACGTCCCGTCGATGCTCGAACCGGCGACTGTGACGTTGCGTACCGTTCCATCGGTATTGGTAAATCTGGCGGTCTGGATTTGGCCCTTGAAACCGCCGAAATTGATCATGTTGATCGACCCTGTCCCGGCGGCGACGAAAGTCGCGCCGGCGGCGAGTACCGTGGCTCGCGGCCCGGTGTAATGGTCGAAGAATGGTTTGGTTACGGTTCCGGTCAGGGCCAGTTTGAACGAATTGTTGGCAAAGTCGACGTTGACCGTGGAGGTGCCGTGCATCCACTGGAAGTAGGTTGGCAGCACCACTGCGGAGGCGATGTCCTGGCCGTCCATGGTGGGATTGAACACCAGCGTCGCCAGCATCGATCCGGTATAGGACCCTGTTCCGGTCAACGGAACATTTTCCTTGCCGGTCATTTCGCCAAAAGCGAATGCCCCGCGTTCTAGTTTATTTGTGATCAAAAGAATGCCAGTAGTTTTGTCAATATTGAATGTGTATGCGTTCCGGATGTAGCCGGCATAGGTAACATACTGGGTTTCGGTGCCCGGCTTCAGGTAAAACAGGCTGGCCGCTTGATACGTACTTTTATCGCTACCCATTGGCGCGATGGCGTTTGTTCCGGGATCGATAAAACCTGTGCCGGAATAGTCATAGGGTGACAGCGGATTGCCATCGCCGGCCTGAAGATAGCGCAAATTTGGATTGGGCAGGTTCGGTGTGCCCCATTGCGGTTCTTTCACGCCGCCAAAATCGGTCCGGCTCGCCGGATCCTGGAAGCGGGTATTGGCCTGCGCGCCTGAAAGCGGATCGGTGATTTTCAGGGTGAAAGTCGCCTCGCGCAGGTCATAGCCGATCGATATCTCCGAACTGCGCACCGTACTGGTATGGCCGGCGAATTGCTGCCCCTGTTGATTGCAGCAGTCCCGGTCGTCCGTGATGTAATCGAAGACCTGGCTTCCGCCCACACCGACATAGGTTTTCGGTTCAGTTGGAGCGATGAAAGTGTGGGTGGATGTGCTGCCGGTGGAACCAACACCGCCACCACCGCCAATCGGGTTCGGCGTGCTGCCAAGTGTCTGCGTCCCGCCGCCACACGCTGCAAGCAAAGTGGTCCCGGCCAACAAAGATACAAACGCATGCGCCATTCCTCGTCCTAAGTGCAGGGACAGGAGCTAAGGCGATAAGGTTAAAGTGGAGTAAACAGCGGGCCTAAGCGATGATCGCGGCTTTCGCGAAGATTGCCTCCTCCGCGCCGCTAATTTGCGTGCTCTGTTGCACACTGCCGGCAAGCAATGGCATGATCGGGCCGAAGGAGAATCCCATGCACAAGCGCCTGTTAGGCCAGGGCCTCGAAGTTTCCGCAATCGGTCTGGGCTGCATGAGCCTGAGCGGGGGTTACGGGCCGGCGCTGTCGATGGAGGCAGCGGGCGATCTGCTGCGCGCAGCCTATGACCGCGGCGTCACCTTTTTCGACACCGCTGAAGTATACGGTCCGTTCCTCAACGAAAGGCAGGTCGGCAAGGGGCTGGGATCAATCCGCGACAAGGTGATCGTCGCCACCAAATTCGGCTTCAAATTCGAGCCAGGCAAATCCCCGCTCGAAGGCAGGGACAGCCGGCCCGAGCATATTCGCGAGGTGGTCGATGCGTCGCTCGCCCGGCTGGGGTTCGATCATATCGACCTACTCTATCAGCACCGGCTCGATCCGCAGGTGCCGATCGAGGATGTTGCGGGCACGGTTGGCGACCTCATTCGCGAGGGAAAAGTTCGCCACTTCGGTATGTCTGAAGCCGACGCTGACTCGATCCGCCGGGCCCATGCGGTACAGCCGGTAACGGCGCTACAGAGCGAATATTCGCTGTGGACGCGCGATGTTGAAAGCACAATCCTGCCAGTGCTGCGGGAACTGGGCATCGGCTTCGTGCCGTTCAGCCCGCTCGGCCGGGGTTTCCTGACCGGCGGGCTCAAGCCGGATTCGTTGCCGGAGAGCGACTGGCGCGCGAAAATGCCGCGGTTTCGCGGCGAGGCCGGCGCGCAGAACTACGCCTTGGTCGAGGCGCTGCGAGTGTTGGCGACAAGCAAGGGGCACACGGTCGGCCAGCTGGCGATTGCCTGGGTGCTGCATCAGGGCACCGATATCGTGCCGATTCCCGGCACCAGGCAGCTTGACCGGCTGGAGGAGAACATCGGCGCGGCGGAGGTGGAGCTTTCCGCCGCCGATCTCGCCGCGATCGATGCGGCGTTCCCCAAGGACGCTGTGGTGGGCGGGCGCTACGCGTGACGGCACTGGCCGATCCGGTGGCATTATCAGGATCTGGCTGGGTCCGACTTTGGCTCAGCGGCCTTTGAACTCCGGCTTGCGCTTCTCGCCGAACGCCTTGACGCCCTCGACGAAATCCTCCGTCCGGCTGGCGTCGCGCTGACCCAGCCGCTCGTTGATTAGCGCGGTCTCCAGACTTGCATCCTCGGCCGCCCAGGCGTTACGCTTGATCAGCGCCAGTGAGGCCGGACCGCCGGCGAGGGCTTGAGCGATCGCCATCGCCGCGCTTTCCACTTTGTCGTCGGGCACCAGCTTCGTCACCAAGCCCCAGTCGAGCGCCTGCTGGCCATAAAGCCGCTCGCCCAGCAGCATCAGCTGCATCGCGCGAACCCGGCCGACCGCGCGGCTGAGCAGCCAGGACGAACCGCCGTCCGGCACTAGCCCGACATGCCGGAAAGCCTGGAGGAAGTAGCCGCCCTCGCCGCAGACGATGATGTCGCCTGCCATGGCGATGCCCGCGCCGACGCCTGCTGCCGGACCGCGGACGGCGGTGACGATGGGCAGCTCCATGCATTTCATCGCGACGATTACGCGGTTGAATGCGACGTCGAGCAGTGAGCCGACATCACGCATCGGATCGGGGAGCATAGCATTGGCGCTTGCGAGATTAGCGCCCGAGCAGAAGCCCTTGCCCTCGCCGGTCAGCAGGACCGCGCGTGCCTCGCTGGCCGCCCGGTCGAGCGCTGCGATAAGTTCGCGGCCCATAAGCTCGCTGCCGGCATTGAGCGTGGCGGGATCGTTGAGGGAGATGCGGGCGACGCCGCCGCTCAACGAGTAAAGGATTTTTTCGTAGGTCATGGGTCACTTTACCTTCTCCCTTCCCGCCTGGGGAGGGGTTAGAGGAGGGCCTGTCAGGCCAGGTCCGATACGGATCCGGCAACCGCCTTGTCCACACGCACATTGCCGCCGCCGCCCGGCCGCACATTCCGCTCGGCACCGATGCCAAGCTGCAGCGCGTGGGGGTAGGCCGCCGGGCGGGCGCTGGCGTCGTCGAGCCTGGCAAACTGGTCGCCGGTGAGCCGCAGGTCAAGCGCGTCAAGGCTGCCTTCGAGCTGCTCGGGGCTGCTGGCGCCGACGAACAGGGTGGCGACGGTGGGGCGTTGCAGTAGCCAGGCGAGGGCGATCTGCGATTGGCTTGCGCCGCTCTCCCGCGCGATATCGCCGAGACTGTCGATGATGGCGTAAAGCTGGCCTTCGGGCAGAGCGCCGAGAGCGCTGCTCGCTCGCGGCATGGTGCTGAGCGGTGCGCCCGTGCGGCCGTATCGGCCAGAAAGCACGCCGCCGGCAAGCGGCCCCCAGATAAGGCTGGCGACATTCTGATCCGCGCCCACCGGCAGCAACTCCCATTCGCTGTCGCGCACCGCCAGCGAATAGGCGATCTGGTGCGAGACAAAGCGCGCCCAGCCGTTGCGGTCGGAAGCGGCGAGCGATTTCATCAGCTGCCAGCCGGCGTAGTTCGAGCAGCCAATGTAGCGCACCTTGCCGGAGCGGACCAGATCGTCGAGCGTGGACAGAGTTTCTTCAACCGGGGTGCGCCCGTCGAAGCAATGGATCTGGAACAGGTCGATGTAGTCCGTGCCGAGCCGCTTCAGGCTGAGTTCGCAGGCCGCGATCAGATGGTGGCGCGTGGCACCGGTGTCATTCGGGCCGGACCCGCTGCGCAGGCCCGCCTTGGTGGCGAGCAGCACCTGACTGCGCCGCTTTGCCAGGATCTTGCCGAGCAGTTCTTCGGAGCCGGCGTTGCTGTTGGCTGTATCGAAGAAGGTCGCGCCGCGCTCGATTGCAATATCGGCCAGGCGCGCGGCGGTCTTTTCGCCGATGCCCTCCGGCGGGTTGGCCTCGGCGCGGAAATTGGCGGTGCCCAGGCCGATGACCGGCACGTTCAATCCCGAAGCGCCCAGCGATCTGTAGTCCATTTGCCAATCTCCCCCGTCCGCACCTGTCGGACGTTGCCACGGTAAGCCGGGTCAGACAATTGCCGCTGCTTCGTCCGGACGCAAGTGCGGCCAACCGGCGAGCGAGCACCCCCGCTGAATGACCGAGCGGAAGATTGGTTATAGAATTTCCTACCTATAACCATATAGGTTATAAACGCTGCTCTTGCGATTCGCTGAGGAGCTGAAATGCCATTGAACCGGATACAAAGCGTCACTTACGGGCGAGCCCAGTGAGCGTTGACGTCATTGCCCGCAGCTTGGCGCTAGCAGCAAGCCCGGTTTCATCGACCGCCGAGACAATCCCTACCTTGCGATTGGCAACGTCGGTAGGGGTCATCCAGACCAGCGGATATGCGATTCCAGGCATTGGCGCAGCGCTTTACGTTGCCGATGGGTTAGCCAATTCCGCGCTGGCCGCAGCGCACCCCCGGTTTTGCAAGGCAGATGGTACAGGGCGCTATTTCCGGCTGGCGATCCCCAATGATGGGCTGATCCCGATTGCCTGCGGCGGGGTGGACGGCACGGCAACACCAATCCATGCAACCAATCACCAGCCCGGCATTGCAGCGGCGATCGCCTACTCCGAGGCGGTGGGCGGCAAGGGGATCAGGCTTGAGCCCAAGCACTACTCGATTTGGGTGCCAAACCGTGTTCCTGGCGTGTTTTGGAGCATCGATACTTCGGCAACTTCCGGCGTGCCGTTCAAGCACTCCAAGGCACTGGAAGTTGCGTTCGACGGGGCAACCCTATGGCGGCGAGCACCGGCAGGGGCTGATCCTACCGTAGTCACCAACTGGCAGGTGATATCGGGAATTCTCTGGCGCGGCGGGGCGATGTTCCTCCAGTGCCGTGTCGCCGCCGCTCCGACCAACTACGCCGACCGTGCGCACCTCACGCTGCGCGGCGGCTCGATCATGGGCGGCATCCCGCGCGGGGCAAGCTATGTCTTGACGGACCCGACAGTCGCCAATGCCGGTGATTGCTGGGACCAATACGACAACGCGATCTTTCAATCCCCGGATCAGTTCAGCGGCACCCTCACCGTTACGGATATGACAATCGACGGATTCCGCGGGCAGGGCCATTTCGGGACCAATGACGTTACCTCGTTCACCTTCTTCGACCGGGTGAAAGTGAGCAACTGCAACGCGACCGCGTTCAACCCCAATGGCTCGCAGATTCACGTCCGCGCCTTTGAGGCCACGACGCTTGGCTGGGCCATCGAGGGCTTCGGCGGCGCGAAGGGCTACTTTCAGGGCGTTTTCCGCAACTGTGCCAACGGCGGTTATCTCCAGGGCGGCAAGCCTTCGACCTCGGGGCCGTATGCCACGCCAACCCGGGTAACCGCGACCGACGTGCCGCATTTCACCCTCGATCTGGAAATGCGCAACTGCGGGGCATCAATCGTGCTTGGCTCGTGGCTGCGCGGCAAGATTGCGTTCACCGATTGCAGCTTCCACATCGGCAACGGCGGCTCGGTGCCGTCATGCTATGATATCGACCTCGTAATCAGCAATACCATCGACCAGGCGGCGAGCATCCAGCCCACACTCACCGGGACGAGCAACACCGCCGGGGACATGAAAACCGACCATATCCGGCTGGACATGACCTATCTGCGCACCAAGACGGCGGCGCTCGCCGGGCGCAAGTTCAACACGCCCCTGCTCATCTACGGCTCGATGGGGCCTAATATCCTGGTGCGGACGCTGTTCCAAGGCGGCGATATCATCGCACCACCGCTTGACGGCAACCCGGCAGGAACGCTCGATTACAACCCGCGCTTCGAGGGTAATGTCTTCGACCAGGCATGGGCTGCAACCGGTTGGGGCACGGCGATTCAGAATATGGAAACCACCCCGGCGCTGGCGCGGCGCTTGCCAGTTACGGGGCTGTCAAAAACCACGGCCAACGCCACGATTATCTGCACCTTGCCGACGACCAATATGGTGGCAGGCCACAAGCTGCGGCTTTGGAGTTTTGAGGGCAACGGCTTTTTCGTCTTCGCGGGCAATGCCAACGGCGGGCAAATACGCGGCGACGGCGTAATTGTCGGGGTTAACCAGTTCGTCGAGCTGGAGTTCAACGGTTACGCATGGTCGGTGACGCGCGCCCCACCGCCGTTGCAACTGACGGTGGCGACATTGCCGGTTGCCGGGGCTTCACTCAAGGGCTTGCGGGCATTCGTGACCGATGCCCTAGCCCCGGCGTTCGGGGCAACAGTTGCGGCAGGCGGGGCTGTTTACACGCCGGTCTATTGCGACGGCGCGGGCTGGAAGGTGGGGGGCTGACAGCCTGGTTTGACCGCGCGGGGCGAATTCACCGCATAGGAGCGAAGCCCTTTCACCGCAACGTTCACTCAAGATTGGGCCGCAGCCAGCGCTCGGCTGCGGCCAGATCGATAGCGCGCCGCGTGGCGTAGTCTTCGAGCTGGTCGCGACCAATGCGGGCGACGCCGAAATATTCAGCCTGGGGGTGGGCGAAGTAGAAGCCTGAAACCGCCGAAGTTGGCAGCATCGCCTGGCTTTCGGTCAGAGTGATGCCGGCCTTGGCGGTGGCGTCCAGCAGGTCGAACAGGATTGGCTTGAGGCTATGGTCGGGGCAGGCGGGATAGCCCGGCGCAGGGCGGATACCGCGATATTGCTCGCGGATCAGCGCCTGGTTGGTCAGCTGCTCGCCGGGCGCGTAGCCCCACAGCGCGGTGCGGACATGCTGATGCAGACGCTCGGCGAATGCCTCCGCGAAGCGGTCGGAGAGCGCTTTGAGCAGGATGTCGTTGTAATCGTCATGCGCCGCCTTGAAGCGGGCGAGGTGCGGTTCGATGCCGTGAATGCCGACCGCAAAACCGCCGATCCAGTCACCCGCCGGATCGATGAAATCGGCGAGGCAGTAATTGGCCCGGGTTCGGCTTTTCTGGACCTGCTGGCGGAGGAACGGAAGGCGGTTGCCGTCAGCGAGCAGAATGTCGTCCCCGTCGCGGCGGCATTGCCAAAATCCGCAAACCCCCTTTGCGGTTAACCATTTCTCGCCGACGATCCGGTCCAGCATCGCTTGCGCATCGGCGAACAGCGCGCGCGCGCTTTCGCCCACCACGGGATCATCCAGAATCACCGGATAGACGCCTGCGAGTTCCCAGGCCCGGAAAAACGGCGTCCAGTCGATGCACTGGCGCAGGTCGGCAAGATCCCAGTCGGTGAAAACATGCAGGCCGGGCTGCGCGGGAGGCGAAGCTTTCTCGGCCATGTCCGGTTTGAAGCTGTTGGCGCGCGCTTCGGAGAGAGAGAGAAGTTTGCTTTGGCCTTTGCCGGCACGGGCCTCGCGAACCGCGTCATAGTCTGCGGCTGTCGCCGCGATGAAGCCCCCCGCCTGCGTGTCTGACAGCAGCTGGCTGGCGACACCCACCGCGCGGCTGGCGTCGAGCACGTGGATCACTGGCCCTTCATAGGCCGGATCGATCCGCAGCGCGGTGTGGACCTTGCTGGTCGTCGCGCCGCCGATCAGCAGCGGGATGGTGAGGCCCGCGCGCTGCATTTCCTCGGCCACCGTGACCATTTCGTCGAGCGATGGCGTGATCAGGCCGGACAGGCCGATCATGTCGGCGTCTTCTTTCTGCGCGGTCTCGAGGATCGTCGTCCATGGCACCATCACGCCGAGGTCGATAACCGCATAGCCATTGCACTGCAGCACCACGCCGACGATGTTCTTGCCGATATCGTGGACATCGCCTTTGACCGTCGCCATCACGATCTTGCCCTTTGGCCTGGCGCCGGGCTGTTTCGCCGCCTCGATATACGGGAGCAGATGGGCGACGGCCTTTTTCATCCCCCGGGCCGATTTCACCACTTGCGGCAGGAACATCTTGCCGCTGCCGAATAGGTCGCCGACGACATTCATCCCGTCCATCAGCGGGCCTTCGATCACCTCGATCGGCCGGGCAAAGGCCTGGCGCGCCTCCTCGGTATCCTCGACGACATAGGCGTCGATCCCGCGTACCAGCGCGTGTTCAAGCCGCTTGGCGACTTCCCATCCCCGCCATTCCTCGGCAGCTTTTTCCTGCGCTACATCGGTGCCGCGGAATTTTTCGGCTAGCGTGACGAGGCGCTCGGTTGCGCCTTCGTCGCGGTTGAGAATCACATCCTCGCAGGCCTGCCGCAGTTCGGGATCGATCTGGTCGTACACATCCAGCTGGCCGGCGTTGACGATGGCCATGTCCAGCCCCGCCGGGATGGCATGGTAGAGGAAGACCGAATGCATCGCGCGGCGCACCGGCTCGTTGCCGCGAAAGCTGAACGAGAGGTTGGAGAGTCCGCCCGAGAAATGGACATGCGGGCAGCGCTGCCGGATTTCCTTAACCGCTTCGATGAAATCGACAGCGTAATTGTTGTGCTCCTCTATACCGGTGGCGACGGCGAAGATATTGGCGTCGAAGATGATGTCTTCGGGCCAAAAGCCGATGCCGGTGAGAAGCTTGTAAGCCCGCTCGCAGATATCGACCTTGCGCTGCTTCGTGTCGGCCTGGCCCTTCTCGTCGAAGGCCATAACCACTACCGCCGCGCCATAATCCATGCATGTGCGGGCCTGTTCGAGGAATGCCTCTTCGCCCTCTTTCATGCTGATCGAATTGACGATCGGTTTGCCTGAAACGCATTTCAGCCCAGCCTCGATCACTTCGAACTTCGAACTGTCGATCATCACCGGCACCCGGGCGATGTCGGGCTCGGCGGCGATGAGTTTGAGGAAGGTGGTCATGGCGTGGACCGCGTCGAGCAGCCCTTCGTCCATATTGACGTCGATCACCTGCGCGCCGTTCTCGACCTGCTGACGCGCGACTTCGACGGCCTTCGCGTAGTCATCCGCCAGGATGAGCTTTTTGAACGCGGCCGAGCCGGTGACGTTGGTACGTTCGCCGATGTTGACGAAACGGGCGGAAGATGGGGTTTGGTTCATTTTCGTCCTTCTCCCCTCCCGCAAGCGGGAGGGGGATTCACGCCGCCATGACAAACGGCTCAAGTCCCGCAAGTCGCGTTACCGGCTTCAGCACCGGAAGCTTGCGCGGCGGCAGCCCGGCAACCGCCTTCGCCATCGCCGCGATATGCGCCGGGGTCGAGCCGCAGCAGCCGCCGAGGATGTTGACCTGGCCGGCTTCGGCCCATTCCTGCACCAGTCCCGCCGTGGTGTCGGGCATCTCGTAATAGGCGCCAAGCTCGTTGGGCAGGCCGGCGTTGGGATAGACCATGATCAGCGTGTCGGCGATTTCGGACAGCACTTTGACGTGCGGGCGCAGCTGGGTCGCGCCGAAGCTACAGTTCAGTCCGATGGTCACCGGCTTGGCGTGGCGCACCGCATGCCAGAATGCCTCGACCGTGTGGCCCGACAAATTGCGCCCCGACAGGTCGGTCAGCGTCATCGACAGCATGATCGGCACCTCGCGGCCAAGTTCGCGTTCCAGCCGCTTGACCGCCATCACTCCGGCCTTGGCGTTGAGCGTATCGAACACTGTCTCGATCAGGATGAAGTCCGCGCCGCCCTCGATAAGCGCCGCCGCCTGCTCGTGATAGACGTCGACCAGCGTGTCCCAGTCGATCTCGCGGTAGCCGGGATCGTTGACGTCGGGCGATAGCGAAAGCGTCTTGTTGGTCGGCCCGATCGCGCCGGCAACGAACCGCGGGCGGCTGTCCTTCGCCTGATATTCGTCCGCAATCCGCCGGGCGAGCCGGGCCGCGGCGAGGTTGATCTCGCGCACCAGATGTTCCGCAGCGTAATCCGCCTGGCTGATCCGGTTAGCGGAAAAGGAGTTGGTCTCGGCGATGTCGGCACCCGCCTCGAAATAGGCCCGGTGGATCGTCTCGATCACTTCAGGCTTGGTCAGCACCAGAATGTCATTGTTGCCCTTCTGGTCCTTCGCCAGGCCCAGCGTCCCGGCATAATCGGCTTCGGCCAGCTTCCAGCCCTGGATCTCGGTGCCGAAAGCGCCGTCGGTGATGAGGATGCGCTTGGCCGCTTCGGCCAGCAGTTGCTTTCGCGCGGTCACTGGGTTGTCTCCCTGGGGCGCAGTCCCAGCAGATGGCAGATCGCATAAGCCTGCTCCGCCCGGTTGAGCGTGTAGAAGTGGAAGTCGCGCACGCCGCCATCGTAGAGCCGGCGGCAAAATTCGGCGGCGACGGTCGCGGCGACCAGTTCGCGCACGCCGGGCCGCGCATCGAGCGTTTCGAACATCCGCTCCATCCATGGCGGGATCGTGGTGTTGGCCGACATCCGGCGAATCGCGGCAAAACTGGTCACCGGCATGATCCCGGGTACGATCGGCGCGGTGATGCCGGCGGCGAGTGCCTTGTCGAGGAAGCGGAAATAGACGTCGCTCGAAAAGAAGAACTGGGTGATCGCGCGCGTCGCTCCGGCGTCGATCTTGCGCTTGAGATTATCGAGATCGGCTGCGGCACCGGTCGCCTCGGGATGGACTTCGGGATAGGCGGCGACCGAAATCTCGAAATCGTGCATCGCCCGCAGACCCGCCACCAGATCGGCCGCACTGGCATAGCCGTCCGGGTGGGGAGTGAAGCGCCCGGCATCGGCTGGTGGAGGATCGCCGCGCAGGGCGACGAGGTGGCGCACACCGGCGTCCCAATATTGCCCGGCAACCTCGGCGATTTCGCCCTTGCTGGCGGAGACACAGGTGAGATGAGCGGCCGGGACCAGATCGGTTTCACGGATGATCCGCTCGACCGTCGCATGGGTGCGCTCGCGGGTGGAGCCGCCGGCACCATAAGTCACCGACACAAAGCTGGGAGCCAGCGGCGCCAGCTCCAGTATCGCCTTCCACAGCTGCTCCTCCATCTTCTCCGTTTTAGGCGGGAAGAATTCGAAGGAGACGGACAGACCCCCGCGCGGCGCGGCGAATAGCGGCGCTTCCCGCGCGGTGTCGCTCGGAGAGCTCATCGGCGCGCGGTCGTGGGGGTGGTGACAGGCATCATGACGGCGCTGGTGCCCGTTTGCCTGCGCCCCGTCCAGATCTTCACCGTGAGCGGGCGGCCGGGCAGCGCGATTGGCGGATCGGCGGCAAAGCCGGCAGTGCTGAGGAAGGCCAGCATCTGCTCATCGGAAAAGCCGAGGCGGGCATGGGCGTGGGCGCTGCGCAGCTCCTCGCGGTCATGCGCGGCGAAATCGACGACAGCGATGCGGCCGCCAGGCCGGGTGACTCGGGCTGCCTCGCCCAGCACGGCGGCGGGATCCTGCGCGTAATGCAGCACCTGGTGGATCAGCACCGTGTCGAAGCTGCCATCGGCGAACGGCAACGCCAGAAAATCGCCCTGGACCAGATCGACCCGGTCCGCCGACAGGCCCTGGAGCCGGGCGCGCGCCAGCCGCAGCATTTCGGGGCTTTTATCGAGGCCGGTGATATGGCGGGAACGAGGGGCGAAGAGTTCCGCCATGCGCCCAGTGCCGGTGCCGATATCGAGCAGAGTGCCGAGCGCACCCTTCCCCAGCGCCCGCGCGAGCGCTTCTTCCACCGGTGCGTCGGGGGCGTGCAGCACCCGCAGCGTATCCCACTCCCCGGCGTGGCGCGCAAAATAGGCGGCGGCGCTGGCTGCGCGCGCGGCGCGGATCGCGGCGAGGTGGCGGCGATCTTCGGCGCCTCGGCCCGCAAAGACGGCATCGCCGTGCTCCGCGACGCCAAGCAGCCGCGCAGCCGCTGCGCCCAGCGGCGGCGCGCGGTCCTCACCGATTGCGCTTCTAAGGAACACCCAGCTGCCTTCTTTGCGCCGCTCTGCCAGGTCCGCATCGCAAAGAATCCGGATGTGGCGTGAAATGCGCGGCTGGCTCTGGCCGAGAACCTGGGCCAGTTCACCGCCCGCGAGTTCCATATGGGCAAGCAGGCGCATGATCCTCAGGCGGGTGGGATCGGCGAGAGCACGCAGGAGGGGATCGATCCGCATGGCGAAACATATAAAGAATTCTTTATATGGTTGCAAGACTAGGATTTGTCGTGGAATTGCGAAGGTCGATGAGCGGATTTGCCATATCTGGCATGCCGAGCTACAAATGCAGTCGCGAGCTCCGCGACATTGGGGAGTTGGTCCGCGTCATTGTTTTGCAAGGGGTTTTGCATGAAGAAATTTGCATATGTCGCCTCGGTGTCCGCCGCTGTGCTGACGCTCGCCGCTTGCGGCTCATCGGATAGCGCCAGCGAACAGACATCGGCCGAAAATGTCGAAATGCCGGCTGAAGAAGCCATGTCGGGTATGGAGGCAACGCCGGTTGCCGATCCCATGGCGGCCCCCGGAGCTGCGGCATCGGTTGCGGCCAGCGACGGCGCCAGCGGCGCGGCGATTCCCTCTCCGGCGGCTAGCGCCGCGGTTGAGCAGGCCACCAAGGACGCCGAAAAGAAGATGTAACCCGCCGCCCCATTGCGCGAGGCTGAACTTCGCGGCATCACAGCGGTATGGCCGATACGCTGAAGATTACCCTCGCCCAGTTGAACCAGTCGGTCGGCGATCTCGCCGCAAATGCCGCCGGCATGCTCGCTGCGCGGGATCGTGCCGCCAAGGCGCCCGGCGGCGGCTCCGACCTCATCGTTTTCCCCGAACTGCAACTGATTGGCTATCCGCCCGAGGACCTGATCCTCAAACCCGCGCTGATCGAACGCGCCGCTAGCGAACTCGACAAGCTGGCCGCCGCCACTGCCGCTGCGGGCCCGGCAATGCTGGTCGGTTCGGTGTTTGTGCGCGACGGCGCGCTGCACAACGGGGTGGCGCTGCTGGATCAGGGCAAGGTCGCGGCGGTGCGCTTCAAGCATGAACTGCCCAACTACGGAACTTTCGACGAAATGCGGCTGTTCCAGCCAGGCCCGCTGCCCGAGCCGATTGTGCTGCGCGGGACGATGATCGGCGTGCCGATCTGCGAGGATATCTGGCAGCCCGGCGTCTGCCGCCATCTTGCCGATTTCGGGGCCGAGCTGTTCGTCTGCGTCAACGGCAGCCCCTATGAGATCGACAAGGACGCGCTGCGGATCGACGGCGTCGCCAAGCGCCGCGCCGCCGCCACCGGCCTGCCGCTGGCCTATCTCAACCGCGTCGGCGGGCGGGACGAGCTGGTGTTCGACGGCGCCAGCTTCGTGGTCAACGGCGACGGCAGTCTCGCGGTGCAGATGAAGGACTGGGAGGAGCAGGAGGTCACCACTTCCTGGACCCGCACCGCCAAGGGCTGGCGCTGCGACCGCGGCGAGATCGCCGCGCTGGCCGACCATCCCGAGGACATCTACACTGCCATGGTCCTGGCGCTGCGCGACTACGTCAACCGCAACCGCTTTCCCGGCGTGGTGCTCGGGCTTTCCGGCGGGATCGACAGCGCCATCTGCGCCGCCATCGCCGCCGATGCGCTGGGGCCGGACCGGGTGTGGTGCGTCATGCTGCCAAGCCGCTTCACCAGCCAGGAAAGCCTCGACGACGCCGCCGAATGCGCGAGGCTGATCGGCTGCCGGCACGACATCATCCCGATCCAGGCAGCGGTGACCGGATTCGATGCGATGCTCGCTGGCAGCTTCGCCGACCGCGATGTCGACATTACCGAGGAAAACATGCAGTCGCGCATTCGCGGTGTGACGCTGATGGCGCTCAGCAACAAGTTCGGCCCGATGCTGCTTACCACCGGCAACAAGAGCGAGATGAGCGTTGGCTATGCGACGATCTATGGCGACATGGCCGGCGGCTACAACCCGCTCAAGGACGCCTACAAGACCACAGTCTTCGCCATTTCCGAGTGGCGCAACCGCCAGTGCCCGAGGATTGGGCTGGGGCGCGACGGACCGGTGATCCCGCAGCGGATTATCACCAAGCCGCCGAGCGCCGAACTGCGCCCCGACCAGAAGGATTCGGATTCGCTGCCGCCTTACGACATGCTCGATCCGATCCTTCGCGGGTTGGTCGAACAGGAGAAGAGCGTCGACCAACTGGTCTCCGAAGGCTTCGACCGGGCGACGCTGGTGCGCATCGAACGCCTGCTCCACCTCGCCGAATACAAGCGCCGTCAGGCCCCGCCGGGGGTCAAGCTGGGTTCGCGCAACTTTGGGCGGGATAGGCGCTATCCGATTACGCATGCGTTCCGGACGGCGTGAAGGCCGTTTGCGTAAGTGAATCCGGTTGCTGGACTTGTGGATAGATTTCGGCTATAATTTTGGCCAGAAAGAGCGCTTTCATGAAACATGTCCCGGTCGCCGCGTTCAAGGACAAGGTTTCACACTACATTGCCCAAGCGGCAGCAGGCGAGGAAATCGTCATTACACGCCATGGCAAGGAGGCGGCGCGGCTTTTACCACCGCAGCGGGACAAGCGGGCCCTGCAAGCTGAGGCGGTTGCCCGGCTTCATGCGCTCGGCCAGCGCATCCTTGTCAATCACGGACCGACTACCTCGGAAGAAATTTCGGCCTGGATCGACGAAGACCGGAAGTGAGCGCCATTGTCGTTGATGCTTCGGCTGTTGGCGCGGCGCTCCTTCCCGACGAGGCTGGCGTTGTCGGAGGCCTGGTTCTCAAACTGTCGGGAGAAGCTGATTTCGTTGCGCCGCCGCATTGGCCAATCGAATTGATGAGTCTGATATTGAGAGCATCACGCCGGGGTCGGATAACAGCTGCTGAGCGAGATGAAGCCCGGGGGAGCGCCGCACAAATAATTGAATTTGCCGACATTGATAGTTCCATCGCGGCGGTTCAGGCTCTGGACCTTGCCGTTAGATACAATATGAGCATCTATGATGCGGCCTATCTCGCGTTGGCGAGGAGCAGGCGGCTCCCCTTGCTCACGAAGGACAAGAATTTGCTGCGCATTGCTCCGCAAGAAGAAATCGAGCTTGTCTGGCGACCATGACCATCACCACCCGCTTTGCCCCATCCCCCACCGGCAATCTCCACGTCGGCAATATCCGCACCGCGCTGCATAACTGGCTGCTCGCCAGGAAAGCGGGCGGACAGTTTCTGCTGCGGATCGACGATACCGATGCCGAACGCAGCCGCGAGGCGTTTGTCGAAGCGATCCGCATGGACCTCGCCTGGCTCGGCCTTACGCCCGATGGCGAGACGCGCCAGTCGGCCCGGTTCGATCTGTATGAGCGCCAATTCCAGCGGCTGGTGGCCTCGGTGCGTGTCTATCGTTGCTACGAGACCGCGCAGGAGCTCGAGCTCAAGCGCAAGGTGCGGCTGGGGCGGGGTCTGCCGCCGGTTTACGACCGGGCGGCGCTCGAGCTGAGCGAGGCGGATCACGCGGCCAGGGCAGCGGCGGGCGAGGCGCCGCACTGGCGCTTCCGGCTCGACCATGGCCAGCCGATCGAATGGCACGACGGTATCCGCGGGGCCCAGCAGTTCGATCCGGCGCAGTTGTCCGATCCCGTCATCCGCCGCGCGGACGGCTCGTGGCTCTATATGCTGCCCTCGGTGATCGATGACATCGCCATGGGTATCACCGACGTACTGCGCGGCGAGGACCATGTCTCGAACACCGCCACGCAAATGCAGATGTTCGCCGCCCTGAGCGCGGCCAGCCCGCGCTTCGCCCACGAGGCGCTGCTGGTTGGCGCCGAAGGCAAACTTTCCAAACGGCTGGGCTCGCTCGGCATGGCCGAATTGCGCGACGCCGGGATCGAGCCCGAGGCGCTGATCGCGCTGCTGGCGCGGTTGGGCACGTCCGATCCGGTCGATCCCGCGCTTGGCACCGAAGCGCTGGCAGCCAGCTTCGACCTCGCCCGCTTCGGCCGCGCGCCTGCACGCTTCGACGAGGCCGAGCTGCACCGGATCAACGCCGCCATCGTCCACCGCCTGCCCTATGCCCGCGTGGCCCATCTGCTGCCCGAAGGGATGAGCGAGGCGGGCTGGGAGGCCATCCGCCCCAACCTCGCCCATATCGCCGAGGCGCGCGAATGGTGGCTGGTGGTCACCGGGCCGGTCGCACCGCCCGAGTTCGACGCCGCGACGCGCGCCTATCTGGCGCAGGCTGCCGAGGTTCTGGCGGCGCAGGAATGGAGCGACGATCCCTGGCACGCGCTGACGTCCGCCCTCAAGGTAGCAACAGGCCGCAAAGGCAAGGCCCTGTTCCTGCCGCTACGCCAGGCGCTCACCGGGCAAGATCACGGGCCAGAGATGGCGGCGTTGTTGCCGCTGATCGGGCGAGATGCGGCGGTAGCGCGGTTGCGGGCGGATGGGGTCGGCTAACCGCCTGCAAGTGCGGCTTGCGCCCAATTCGGTCGCAGCCCGTTCAATTTGCATGCCTCGGAACAATGGTCTGGCCAATCAATTTGATATAATATATCATATCGGTTAGGGGGGTGCCTTCTCTGGGAGGTTCCAATGCGCCTGTTCGCAACTCTTCTGGCTTCATCTGCTTTCATCGCTGGACCGGTCCTTGCCGAAGAAGCGCCGCAACATGGCGACCATGACCCGCTCGGCTCCGACATTGTCGTGACCGGCGTCTATGCGCGTGACCGGTCCGACATTCTTTCGGGAACCTCGGTTCTCACCGGCGACGATCTGAGTCGCGACATGCGCCCGACCATCGGCGAAACACTGAGCCATCAGGCGGGCGTCTCGGCGACATCGTTCGGCCCCAATGCCTCGCGCCCCATTCTGCGCGGTTTTCAGGGCGAGCGGGTGCGGGTGCTGGCGGATGGCGTCGGCAGCTTCGACGTCTCGAACACCAGCGTCGATCACGCGGTCGTCATCAATCCCCTGACCGCCGACCGCATCGAGGTGCTGCGCGGCCCGGCGGCGTTATTGTTCGGCTCGTCAGCAATTGGCGGCGTCGTCAACGTGATCGACAGCCGCATTCCTCGGTCGGTGCCAAAGGAAGCGATCCACATCGACGCAACCGCTACCTATGGCAGCGCGGCGAATGAGCGTTCAGGCGGCACGCGCATCGACGTGCCCCTGGGCGACAAATTCGTTATCCATTTTGACGGCACTTATACCAAGACAGACAATCTGCGGACGGGCGGTCATATCCTGACCCCGGCCTTGCGGGCTGCGGCCCTCGCCAGCGGCGATCCGGACATTACCGGTCTCGCCGATCTCAAGGGCGAACTGCCCAACAGTGCCGGTCGCTCGTGGGAGATCGCAGGCGGCGCTGCCTACATCACCCAGAGTGCCAATCTGGGCTTTTCCGTCTCGCAGTATGACAATCTCTATGGCGTGCCCGTGCGCTATTCAGTCGATCCGGCAGTTGGGGCCCAGGGGGTGCGGCTGGACATGAAGCAGACCCGGCTCGATTGGCGCGGCGAAGTGAAGCCGGAAAGCGGCTTTCTTGAAGCTATCCGCCTGCGCGGCGGCTATGCCGACTACAAGCACAACGAGATCGACGATACCGGCGCCATCGGCACGACGTTCCTCAACCAGGGCTGGGAGAACCGACTCGAACTGGTCCAGCGCGAGCACAATGGCTGGCGCGGCGCGATCGGCGGTCAGTTCTTTCTGCGCGATCTCAATATTATCGGCGACGAGAAATTCCTGCCCCGCAGCAAGACACAGCAATATGGCCTGTTCACGCTGCAAGGTTTGGATTTCGTCAGCCTGCGTGCTGAGGCAGGCGGGCGTATCGAGCATTCGATCCTGAACGCAGCCGCCGACGCCGATCTCGGCAATCCGGACATGCGCCGCAGCTTTACCGCTTTCTCCAGCTCACTGGGCACCAGCGCCGAGGTAACCAGCGGCTGGCGGATCGGCCTCAACGGCTCCTATACCGAACGCGCTCCCTCGGCGGAGGAGCTGTTCGCCAATGGCCCCCACGCTGGAACCCAGGCATTTGAGTTGGGTGATCCGACCTTCAACAAGGAGAAGTCTACCGGTCTGGAGCTGACTTTGCGCGGCAAGGGCGACGGCTACAGCTTCAGCGCCTCGTTCTATCACTCGTGGTTCAAGGGCTTCATCTTCGAAAGCCCGACCGGCGATATCGAAAAGGGCCTGCCAGTGTTCCAGTATCTGCAGGCCGGTGCCCGCTATTATGGCGCAGAGGTCGAAGCTTCGGTGCGCGTCGCGCAATTGGGCGACTATGCGATCAACCTGGACGGGATCGGCGATTTCACCCGCGCGAGGATAACGGGTAGCGGTCCGGCTCCGCGCATCCCGGCATTGCGTCTGCTGGGGGGGCTGGAAGCGCAGTCCGATGCTGTCACCGGCCGCGTAGAGGCGGAATGGGTCAATGGCCAGGACCGTGTTGCGGCCTTCGAAACAGCGACCAAAGGCTACACGATGGTCAATGCCAGTGCGAGCTGGAAACCGTTCGGCGCCGACAAGGGCACTACCCTTACCCTTTCGGCCAACAACATCTTCGACGTCGTGGCGCGCCGCCATGCCAGCTTCCTCAAGGATTACGCACCGCTTGCAGGTCGAGATTTGCGAATAAGCGCGCGCTTAAGCTTTTGAATCATCTCCCGGAAAAGCATCAAGCCGCCACCGCCACCTCCTCGCTCGCCGCCGCCAGCAGCCCGCGTTCGACCGCCTTCAGCCGGGGCATCGCCGTGACCTTCTCACCCAGCAGGTCGGTA